>JAGQWH010000138.1 GCA_020437545.1 Ignavibacteriota bacterium | reverse complement strand
GTATTGTTATAGGATTTGATGAAGCTATAACTACAAACAAATCTGATCTTAATTCTGTAATAAGCATTACAGGAACTGTCAGCGGAGTTCACTTCGGAGATATCATTCTTACCGGTGACAAAAAGAAAATAATTTTTAATCCACATGAACTTTTTGCATATAATGAAAAGATCTCAGTAAATGTAAAAAACATTAATACATTATCCTCTTCCGGAAATAAACTAAACTTTACTTTTGAAACTCAGGTAAGGAAACTCGAGGAGGATAACTTTAACAGTTTTTATAGTGAATTTGGAAATTTATTTAACCCTATAAAATCGGGATCCTTTGATCTGCCGGATTCATTACCTTCACTGAATGTTACTGTATCTAATAATCCTTCACCCGGAGATCTTTATCTGAGTAATTTTCCTATTGGGAGCACACCTAACATTCCTTACTTAATTACTGCAAACAATAGCGGTAACATAATTTATTCAAAGCAAATGAATGGTACTGCATTGGATTATAAAAAACAGCATAACGGTTTTATTACTTATTTTACAGGAGGAAAATTCTTTGCTGAAGATCTGCTGCATAATATTGTTGACACTTTTACCTGCGGTAACGGATATTCCACTGACGGACATGAACTGAAGATCCTTAATAACGGACATGCATTGTTAATGAGCTATGACAGACAGCCGGTAGATATGAGCCAGATTGTCCCCGGTGGTGATACAAATGCAATAGTTATAGGACTTATCATTCAGGAATTGGATGAAAATAAGAATGTAGTTTTTCAGTGGCGAAGCTGGGATCATTTTAATATTACTGATGCTCCTTTTGTGGATATGACAGGTTCATCAATTGATTATGCTCATGGTAATGCAATAGAGTATGATAATGATGGAAATTTATTGATTTCATCTAGACATTTAAATGAAATTACAAAAATAAACCGCACCACAGGCGATATTATTTGGAGATTAGGAGGTGTCAATAATGAATTCACTATTGTAAATGACACAATTCCGTTTCAATATCAGCATCATATTAGACGCATTTCAAATGGAAATATAACATTATTTGATAATGGCAATTTTAGAGAACCATTTATGTCAAGGGCTTTGGAATATCAATTAGATGAAGAAAATAAAATTGCTACATTGGTTTGGAGTTATATACATAATCCGGTCATATACGGTTCATTTATGGGCTCAGTACAAAGACTTAGAAATGGAAATACGTTAATAGGTTGGGGAGGAAATTCTACAAAATCTTTGACAGAAGTCACTCCGAATGGTGAAATAGCTTTAGAAATGACACTCCCACTTTCTCCCGGTGTTTGGTCATATCGAGCTTTCCGTGACGAAGTCAATCTCACCTTAAACGCAAAGATAGCCATTGAAGGATTCTATAATGATGCTACAGATCAGCTGAATATGAATGATACTGTAAGAGCTTATGTAAGAAGTTCTTCTTCGCCTTTTGGCATTGTGGATTCAGCATTGTCTGTTGTTGACTCCGTGAACTTTAACGGTAACTTCAGATTCTATAATGTCCCAGACGGAACATATTATGTTTCAACAAAACACAGAAATGGTCTTGAAACATGGAGTAAAGCCGGTGGAGAAGCTTTTGTTTCCGGTGGTGTGTATCAATATGACTTTACAAGCGCTGCTGCCAATTCATATGGAAGCAATGCAGTGCTAAAGGGTTCTAAATATTGTTTTTACAGCGGTGATGTAAATCAAGATGGAAATATTAATGTTTCTGACGTTCTATTAATATCCAATGATGCTGCCAACAATATAACAGGGTATGTTAATACAGATGTTAATGGAGACAATGTTACAGATTTATCAGATATATTAATTACATATAATAATGCTATCAATTTTGTTTCAAAAATGACGCCTTGATCTTGCTTGTTGATCAATTAATATTTTTATAAACCGGATCAAACGATCCGGTTTTTTTATATTTACAAATTTTATTGTTTTACCACAGACTATATAAATTTTATTACAGTCCTTACATCTATCCTTCTTTCATAAAATTGTTTGTCTCAAAGCATGATTTACAGACACTAATTCACTAAGATTGTAAGAAAAAAGTTTACTAATCTTCATGATGTCTTTGAGCTTTTGATGAAAAATTGTTTTTAAAGTTTTAAAACATTCTTACAAAACAGGTAAGATGAATATTATCATTATTTGTTCTCGTTGTTATATCTGATATTGTCTTGTATTGGTTCACCGGAAAATGGAATTTCCCTTTTTTTGATTTAGGTAGATCATACTGCTTTTCTGATACTAATTCTGTTGTTTCTTGCCTCTTGTAATTTTCTCTCTCTTACATCTAATTTTTCCTGAAACGTTTTATTCATATAATCATTTGGAGTTAAGTAAAATAACGAACTGTGTAATCTTTTTGTATTATAAAATTCAACAAAATCGTTTATTTGTTTTCTTGCATCCTCTAAATTGATCATTGAAGTTTTCCTCAGATGTTCTTCGTTTATTGTTCTGTGAAAACGTTCAATCTTTCCGTTTGCCTGCGGATATGCGATAGATGTTCTTACATGCTGCAATTTTGAGATCTTTAAAAATATTGCGAAATCTTTACTGATAAACTGTGTTCCGTTATCTGAAATAATTCTAGGAGCAAAGTGGGGAAACTTTTCCAATGCTTTTTGTATCGTCAGCTCTACATCAAACTCTTCCATGTTCTGTCTTAATTCATGATGAACGATGTATCTTGAATAACCGTCAATTACTGAGATCAGGAATAAGAATGTTCCTTTAAAGTTTACGTATTTTATATCCACGTGCCAATGTTCGTGTAATCCTTTAGGTTGATCAAAGCCTCTGCCTTTTAAATTCTTTTTGCACCGGTTCCATTTATTAAGCAATCCATTCTGCTTTAGTACTCTGTAGACAGCAGAAGGACTTGCAGCTACAACATCTTCGTCCATCATCATGTATGTCAAGCGCCGGTATCCTTCACCGATATGATCTTTAGCGTAACGAATTACTGCTTCTTTTTCCCAATCAAGAAGCCAGTTGCTTTTAGGGATCATGCTGTTATGATTGTTCGGCAGTCCATGCCTTGATAACCATGTATAGTATTTGCTTGAACTTAAATTTATCATTTTTAAAAGCACTGCATTTGAAATATCAGTTTTATTTTTAGTTTTGGAAATGAAATCAACAATATCATCTCTGATATCAGGTTCAACCCAGAGAGCTTTCAGATCTCCCCATCGAAATTTTTTTTTAATTCAATGTTCTCAGATACAAGCCAGATGATAGCATCTTCTTTCTTTTTAAGCTTGGCTTCAAGAGCTTCTATCTTTTTCTGCTGTTCTGAGTTACTGAAGTCTGTTTTATTTCGAAAACAGAAGTCCCATTCTCGAAGAGTTTCTTCTTCCAGTTATAAATATCATTTACATGAAGATTATACTTTTCAGCGACCTGGCTGATAGGAGTATTATTCTAAAGCAGTTCTCTGAGAATAATAATTTTTTGTTCCGCTGTGTAGCGTTTTTTCTCTGACATGATGAAATTTTTTTTCTTTAAGTTTGCAAATATAAGAATGCAGAAAGACCTGACCAATAATATTCAAACGTGAAAAATTTTTATTTTTTGCCAAAGACCATTTGGTAAAAGCTAATCATTTTTATGAAAGATACGGAGGTAAAGAAATTATATTTGCCCGATTCGTTCCATTTGACCGTAAATTTGCTCCTAAAATCTCCGGAGTAGCAAATATGAATTACAGAAAGTTTGTATCATATAATATAATTGGAGGAATACTTTAGATTGTCTCCATGAATCTGTCAGGATATATTTTTGAAATACTCCTTTTGTTAAAAAAACATTGAGTTTGTAATAATTGGAGTAATAATTTTATCATTGGTACCGGTAGTAGTTGGTTATCTCAGACACAAAAAAAAATTAAACTCAGAGAAATAGTATTATTTACTCATCGGTTAATGATTCAGATTCACTAATCTGTCTGACTTTTTTTACACTAAGATTTTCTTTAAGAAAAAATACAGCACCTACAATTACAAATCCCAGCAAACTAAGTAAATGATTTACAGTTGCAAAGGCAAAGGCAGATTCTTTCTCTACTCCAAAAATATTTACAAGAGTCGCAGTACAAAATAAATGGTAAATCCCGGCTGAGTTAGCCGGTAAAGGTATAGTCAAGGCAAAAGTTGCCATAGTAAGAACAAGGTTAGCATCAAAAAAAGTTATATCAATGCCAAATGCCAGTAAGGTAAGATATAATCCTAATATGTAAGATACCCACAACAAAACTGAAAGAACGATTATCTGAAAATAATATTTGGGATACTTTATAAATAGAAATCCATTGATCAGGGAAACAAATATATTATGCAATTTCTGATGATATTTTTCAGGAAGTAATTTCATAGTAATTTTTTCAATGATCCTTTCTGATCTTTCAAGATTGAATATCATTAAGATTCCTATAATTACAAAAACTAAAGTTACAATGGAAGTATAAATAGAAATAGATTCCAGATTATATTCTTCAAATGCAGAGGATAGTTTGTCCTTGTAAAAGAGCATGCAAATACCAAATGAAATAAGTAAACTTAAAAGATCAAAAACTCTCTCTACAAGGATAGTCCCGAATGCTGAAGCTTTGGAAATCTTCTCTTTATTTGCCAAAAGAACCGGTCTGTAGAGTTCACCAGCTCTGGGTATGATACTGTTCATCATATAGCCGATCATCATAGAAGAAAAAAGGATTCCGATTCCAATATTCTCCTTTAGCGGATCCAAAAAATATCTCCATCTCAAAGCACGAAAATATCCCCCTAACATGATACTTATGAATGCTCCGGAAATAGCATATAAATAATTTGCATTTTTCAAAACTACAAAAAGTTCATTAAAATCATTTCCCCTGAATGCAAGATACAGGAAAAAAAATGTTAATGAAGTAAGTATGACTACTTTAAATATCTTTTTGTATTGTATTTTCAATTGAAAAAAAATAAACACAGATTGGAAAATGTGTTTAACTTTGTAAAAGTAAAATTAATTTTAAATTATCTGAGATCTATATATTTAACACATACTGGAGGAGTATAGCTGAATTTTGAAATTTTGTTAATTTGCAAAGTACTTAATTACATTATCCTTTTCAATTTAATATTAAATAATTGTATTACTTACTTAATACACATCAAAGAATTTCACTCTGATATCATAGCTTAATACTCGATTAAAAATTTCTCCAACTATCCGCCGAGGTGGAATACAAGCTTATTTTGAGCGTATCATAGAGAAAATAAATCGGAAATAAAAATTCATGGCTATACTTGTAAACCTTGTTTCAATAAATACATAGACTAATTCAAGCATCAACCTCTCTGCGGAAAAGGATCTCAGCCGTGACTATTCTTCGAAATTATAACCCCCTTTTTATTATGATTAACCAGCTCTTAACCATTATTTGGGGAAATTCTACTGGCAATTCTTACAGCATCTTATTTATCTTTTATTACATGCGTACATTTTATATTTCCTTGTAAATTTAATAACAGCCCTCACATCAAACCATTCTTTATAAAAAAGTCTGTCTCTAAACATAATATCCAGCCAATAATTCACTAAGACAATAAGAAAAAGGTTAACTAATTTTCTTCATGCCATTGAGCCATTGAGATAAAATTGTTCCTTAATTTTTGAAACATTCTTAGAAAAACAGGTAAGGGGAATATAATAATTATATGCTGATCTTTTCAACTCAGTCAATATATTATTCAATAATTATTTTTTTAAAAAGCTTTGGAAAAAGATGAAACCGGTCATTGATAATCCGTTGAAAGAAGTTGAATATTAAACTATTTTTCAATAAAAAATTCTCACTAATTGCAAAATATAATTATAACCGGTGCTACCGGATTTATCGGAAGAAGACTGATAAAGGAAGTTTTGAAAAATCATCCATTGGAGAGCATTCTTTGTCTTATAAGAGACAGGGAAGATGAACTGGAGATATCCGGAAGAAAGATACTTGAAGAATTAAAAGTAAGTACAAAGAAGATCGATCTTCCTTCCGGAAGGGGAATGGAGGATCTTCCCAGAAGTCCAAAGCTTGTTATTCATCTTGCCGCCAGCACAGAATCAGGAGATGAGGACCATTCATGTAATGATATTGGAACCAGAAATTTACTGGATTCTCTTTCTCCTTTTTCTGCAGAGACTAATTTTATTTTTACATCAACGGCAGCAGTTTATTCCGGCAGAAAAGATACCGAAATTCCAATTAATGAAAGCACAAAAGCTGTTACGTCCAATGAATACGGCAGATCAAAGATCAGAGCTGAAGAAATTTTAAAAAATTATTCAGAGAAATCCGGATTTAAGTTAACTGTTTTAAGACTTGCAACTGTGTGGGGTGAAGGTACCCGTAAAGACGGTTTGTTTGATTCAATGAACAAGCTGATAAAAAAAGGATCGATCATATCACGATTAAACTGGCCGGGAAAAACAAGTTTGATACATGTTGATAATGTGGCACAAATAATAACTCATTTATCATCCCGCAAGCAATCAAATAAAGAACAGACCATAGTACTCTCTCACGAAGGTAAAACGCTTTCCGAAATATCTGAAGTGATTCATAAAAAATTAAACATAGAATATAAACCAATTAAACTGCCAAATGTATTCTGGAAAACTTCGGATATGTTTGTAAAAAGAAGTAACTCATTGGAGAATGCACTTCCTTCAAAATTGTACAATACTTTTTGGAGACTGAATTTGATTTTAAACGATTCTCTTTACTGCAAGCCGGATGAATTCAAAGAAAAACTTCCGGAAATAAATCTGGATATGATAGATTTTAAAGACTATTGATCTTATATACACTGCTCTCAAAACCACTATTACTTAATAACTTTGTTATATAATTTCATCTAATTTTTTTTTAAGCCGGATTAACAAATCCGGCTTTATTTATATAGCTTTATAGATAAGGTGGACTAGACAAAATATAACCGCCCTCTCCCCAAAAATCGGGAGAGGGGAATCATATGAGTATCTGTACTCGTATTGCGATATTTTATTATTATCTCTGCCTAATCATTTTAGATAGAAAATTGTGCACTTTATACTCCGCCGCGGCATACTATACACTCTATACACTCAACACACTCTATACACTCAACACACTTTATACACTCAACGCATCTTACCCTCTCAGCGGAAAAGGATCTCTGCCGTGACTATCCTTAGATATTATAACCCCCTTTTTATTATGGATTACCAGCTCGGAACCCTGATTTTGAGATATTCTTCCGGCAATTCTTACCGCATCATATTTATGTTTTAAAACATGGGTGCATTTCTGATTTCCTTCACCCTTTACTCCCCAGTTATTTCCATGAGGAATAACATGTTGATTTTTTTGTCTGCTCATTTTTGTTTTTATTATTTAGTTTTAAATGTTTAATAATAATTTTAAAAAACAATTTGTATATAATTTGATATCATTTATCCTGCATATCGGCTTGTAACTTTATCCTGTACACAGGATGTCTGCGGATCATTTTACTAAGATCATTTTTTTTGTTTCAGTAAAATTTCCAATATTTATTGTATAGAAATAAATACCACTGGGTAAATCATTTCCATCAAATTTAACATCGTAGCTTCCGCTGCTGAATTTACTGTCAACTAAGTATTTCACTGCTTTACCCAGGTAATTATAAACCGTGAGTTTAACATTTAACGGATCATGATCACTGTTTCCGGACACATCGAACCGGATAGTCGTTGACGGATTAAAGGGATTCGGAAAATTTTGATACAATTTATATGTGGCAGGTATCTCCCGGATTTCATTGTATAAAGGTACCAGCCCGCCATTTGTCGTGTGTAATAAATAACCTTCCATTAAGTTATTAACCATATAGCCACCGGCTGCAAAGATCTCATTAGTATCGGTAATTTTTGAGCAGAACAATGATTTATAATCAGAAAATTCAGTGATCTGCCAGGATTCGCCATAGTCGTTTGTTTTACCAATAATTAAATTTGTAAAATCCCAAAACAATGGGTCATTTTGAATTGTTCTGTTACAAAATATATAACCGATTCCGCTTTCAATATCAAAATTGTTTTCCTGTATTACTATGGAATCAAAAGTAGTTTCCAATGGATTCCAGGTACTCCCGGAATTTGTAGTTTTGTATATTTGTGAAATGGGATATGATGAGTTTAAAATAGCTGAAACAAAGCCTGTAGTTGAATTAATAAAATTAATTTTATTAAAAGTATATACTTCATTGTATATATTTTGAACCCAGGTATTACCTTCATCAGTGGAACTGACAATAATTCCATTATTGTAATGTGATCTTCCTGCAGCAAAAATTACATTTTTATCAGAGTATAATATGGAATTTATATTCTTTAAAATGACCGGAATGTTGAGCTCATTCCAGTCCAGTCCTCCGTTAGTTGTTTTAATCATTTTCGATTGAAAAAATATTGGATACTGAATGGAAGCAACCGCAACTCCATTATCCTGATCTTTGAAACTCATCGTAGTTAGATAATCATATACAGGGTTCATTCTGCCATATGGTTCCCAGTTTTCCCCACCGTTTATACTTCTTAAAAAAATTGCCTTATTATTGCCTAAACCTGTCATACCTGATCTGGAGCTATATCCGGGAATATCAGGATTTATGTCTTTTCCGAAAATTAGCAGATTTCTGATCAAGGAATTTGATTCAAACAAATTGTACGCCCCGCAAATATAACCGAGACTGTCATTAATCATTTTAATTCCGGTTACGGCGCGGACAGAATCAGGAAGAATTACAGGATTCCAGCTTGTTCTGTTTGAATTCGAACGGTATAGTCTTCCGGTTATTTCATTCTCAAATTGCCATCCACCAAGCATTCCGTTTCCATTACTACTTATATCCATTGAGATAAATACTCCGGAATTTACTGGTAATTTTTGCTGAATCCATTGTGAATTTAAATTGCCCGGGATACTATTTATCAAAAATAAAACCGTGAGAATTATTTTGATATTTTCTGATGATAAATTTTTTAACTTTTTCATTTTGATTATTTTTTAATTTTAGTTTTAAATAAGATTGTTTATAAACCCTCATTGCTGTCTGTATTTCGCCGGACGAGACGAAATTACAGACAGCGAGGGATATTCAGGCCATTGTCACTTTTATAACATCAGACACTAATCCAATATCAGTCATATCAATAAAGTACACAGCATAGTATTCTCTTTGTTCCGGTTGAGAACTGACTATTTTCGGACGGTTGTCAACATACGGTGCCTGTGTAGTAGAAGCAAGCATCAAAAATTCTGTTTCGGTTCCGCGTCGGGAGAAAAGTTTTATTCCGTCTGCTTCACCTTTTCTGAATTTTATAAATACAGAACCTCCGTTTACTTTTGAGTTTAAAACCGGTTTTAACTGAGCAATATTTTCAGGAGGCAGATCAGCCCCGATAATTTGCAAGTCATCACCAATTGCGGAATTATAGTTCTTCAGAGATTTAATTATCTTAGCAGCTCTTCTCAAATCATTAACAGCGCTGATCTTCTTATTGTAGTTATCTTCAGTAGAAGATTTTGATTCAGCTCTCTTTGAGATCATATTGGAAAAAGCAACTCTGTGACTGTTAATTCCGTTTATTAGTTCTGTAACAAGCGCCGGATCCATAGCCAGTGCCGGAGCATGGATTGTAAGTTTGTTGACGAAGTTTTCTTCGTAAACATCTAAATCACCATCCCTTTTCGGGATAAAATCTGTTTTAGCCATTTTAATTTTTCCTTTCAAAATTTTAATTTACAATTAATTTTTATGTTAATTTCGACTTGTCCGGCATTTATTAAATATAAAAAACGTTATTTTTTGACAGATATTGCTCTTTTCCGTTGTGTGCAGGCTCCCCCCGTAAACACCCGGTAAACTTCAGGCATTTACGGGGGATCGCCGGATAAACATTGAGGTATAAAAATTTTTAGTATAGGACCTGCAGAGATGTGCAGGAATGTTTCTTATATAAGCTGAGCAGTGCTCAATAATTTCCGGTAAATTTCTCAAACATTCCGGAATGTCTATGTAAACAATTTTATTACTCCCGATATCTTCCCAGATACCTCCGGTAAATCCGGCTGATCTTCTGCAACTTCCGGATAATTTTCTTATAAAGTCTGAAATAACTCCGGGAATATATGATATTCTGTATAATCTTATAGAGAAACCTAAGCAAACAATTGAGAAAGTTTTTATATCTGTAACTTTAGCTCCGGAAAGGTATGATAAAGCTCCGGAACACCAAGGGGTTTTCCAATGTAACATTGCCGTGCCTGTCATTTTAATATTATATTGAAAAATAATTCTAAACATAAGTGAAGTATCCTGTTTAACTTTGCGAATAATTTCAGATCTCAGGAATTTATTGATCCTAAAACTTCCAATATTCTTAATCAATTTTAAATTAACTGAAGGGATGTATTCATAAATAGAAGAGCCAGAACTATCATTCTTATTTTCTGATCTAATGAATTTTCCGGGTTTTCTTAATCCATCCATTCTATCAATAATATTATTTATCAGAAGATTTTTCATTTCAGGTTTTCTGGAACTCCAGTC
>JAGQWH010000137.1 GCA_020437545.1 Ignavibacteriota bacterium | reverse complement strand
CGGCTCGGTGAATAATCTGAAATTGTGAATGCTCTCGTGCGAATGTTTTGTCATGAAGCTGAAATTCAGATTGCCCTCATCATGATATACTGCTCCGCCGCCGGAGATCCGTCTGACCACATGAATTCCTTTTTCTTTAGTGTATTCCTGATTGATCTCTTCAATTGTATTCTGATGTTTGCCGATTATGATAGACGGTGCATTTATATAAAAGAGAAGATAATCGTTTTTCATATCAAGATTTCTCACGCAGTATTCCTCCAGCGCGAGATTGATGGTCGGGTCGGTAATGTTTTTGTTGTCTATTAAATACAATGGTATTAGGTATTAAGTATTTGGTATTAGGTATTGGGTATTGAGTATTGAAAAAAATATTTTGGCATAAACTGTTTATTTATTAAGTCCGCTTTTGAAACTGTCTTCTCTGCATTCTTCATCCCATTTTTTGATCTCCGTATCTTTTACAAGATGCATTTCATATTCGCTGTATTTTGATTTGATCTTATCAAGCATGCAATGACAGAATGCTTTCGAAGCTACCTGTTTATCGAGATCATCCTTTACCTGAGGTTTGTATTTTTCGTAACAGTTTTTTACGAATTGCGAATCTGTTTCGGCTGACCATAAGTATGGTTTCTCTTTTTCGGTTTTGACGGGAGTGTCTTCTTTATAATAATTCATTACAAACAAAACCACTATTGCCAGCAGCACACCGAAGAAAAGATATTTTCCGTAATTTATACTCTTTGCCTGTTCTTTATTATTTTCTTTACTTTTCAATTGTAAATTTTTAGGCAATATTGCAATAATGATTTTATATTTAAATACAGAAGTAAAAGATGTTTGATTTTTGATGTTTGATCTTTGATTTGTTACTTTGCGAATAGGTACCCGATTTATTACCCCCCGTCGGAGTCTCCACAGCTTTATCGTGGGACTCCGACGATGTGAGAACCATTCTAAATTAATCTCAAAGTTCTTTCATTTCAAGTTCAAAGTTATAATCTGTTTGGATCATTCAGGGACTGTGTTGTTGGTGACCAAAAAAGTTTGCTCAAAGTGTATTCGTTATTAGAAAATTAGGCTGCAAACTTTTTCAGAACACGCAACAACGGCGAATTCAAGGCAAACGTCAGAGTCCCGCGATAAAACTACGGAGACTCTGACGTGGGTAAAACGGCGACGACATACTTATATTTTAAATAGATAATCAAAATATTCTTCCCGGAAAAAACTTTTCTTTGTGTAAAATTCTTCCTTTATACTTAGCTGTATTTTTTGTTTTTTGCAGTAATCAAAAATTAAACTAAACAAACACATAATAATGATATCCGAATTCAAAAATTTAACCGAAGAAGAATCGAGCCTGATGCTGATGGCGCCGGCGCTTGTAACCCTGCTTATTGCGGGAGCCGAAGGCAAGGTTGATCAGAAAGAAACAGACTGGGCTACAAAGATCACTCACATGCGCGCAGGTAATCACACTATACTTCAGGATTATTTTCAGGAAGTGGATCAGAATTTTACAGATATTCTGAATGAACTTATAATTGCTATGCCTGAGAATACAGACGAAAGAGCCGAGAAGATCAATTCCGAATTAAGCAAACTGAATAACATTCTTCCAAAACTGGATAAAAAATTTGCGGTCGAGTTTTACAAAAGTCTTCTGAGTCTTTCGACACAGGTGGCGCAGGCATCCGGCGGAGTATTCGGTTACGGTTCAATAAGTCCCGAAGAGAAGAAGTTTCTGGATCTTGATGCTATCAACTCTCCGGAATAGTAATAATGTATTATATGAGATTAGTTTATTGCGCATATCAGAGTTGATATGCGTTTTTATTTATATACTGTAAAGTCTTTACATGTCAAAAAAAATTAAGACAACATACGCAATATTTTTTTCGCTGATAGTTCTTACACTGATAGGTGTGGTCGCTTATAAAAAATTTTATACCGGAACTGCCCCTGCCCGTGACATAAGCAAGCTTCAGGAAAAATACTATTATCTTAATTTAGACAAAGATGTAAAATATGTCGGTGATGATAACTGCAAATCCTGCCATTCGGAGATCCATGAGAATTTTCATACAACAGGCATGGGAAGATCTTTATATAAACCTTCCGCTTCCAATGAGATCGAGGATTTTGATAAGGATAATATAGTCTATGACAAAAAATCAGACTACTATTATAAGTTGATTAAAAAAGGCGGGGATTATTATCAGGTTGAATTCAGAAAAGATAAAGACGGAAACATCACACACGAACTCGAAAAAAAGATAGAATATGTGATCGGCTCCGGTAACAAAACAAGGAGCTATCTTTACAGTGAAAATGGATTCTTCTATGAAATGCCGGTTTCATGGTATTCCGAAAAAGCAAAGTGGGACATGAGTCCGGGATATGAAAATTTTAATCTGCGCTTTTCAAGACCGGTCATTGAAGAGTGCATGAACTGTCACAACAGCTATACGGGCTTTCAGGAATTTTCAGAAAACCGGTATGACCCGCATCTGCAGGAAGGGATTGGCTGCGAGAGATGTCACGGTCCCGGCGAACTTCACGTTCTGAGACAGACCGATGAATCCGGTATGTTTGAAAGTCTGGATAAAATAGAGCAGGACACGATCGACAGAACGATAGTAAATCAGGTAAACCTTACTCTGGAAGAAAATTTATCAGTGTGTTTTCAATGTCATCTACAGGGTGATGTCAGAGTATTTACCGATGGCAGAAAGCAGTCTGATTTCAGACCGGGCATGAAGCTTGAAGACGTGAAGACAGTCTTTGTTCAGGATGACATTAAAAAAGGAGATTTCAAAGTAGCAAGTCATGCTGCGAGAATGATACTCAGCGACTGTTTTATCAAAAGCGACGGCGGAATGACATGCATAACCTGTCACGATCCGCATGTGCCAGTTAAAAGTGTATCAAAGGATTTCTTTAACGGTAAATGCTTGGGTTGTCACGATACCGAAAAACTGAATTTAAGCAAACTAAAGGAAGAGCATTCCAAAACGGGTAACTGTGTAAGCTGTCACATGAAACAGGGCGGTACAAAAGATGTCATGCATGTAAATTTTACCGATCACTGGATCAGGATAGAATCGGGAATGAATGAATCTGCAGACAATAAAGCCGGAAATAAAAGGATCAAACTGAAGGACATAGTAAATGAAGGAGATGAACTGGCAAAGATGAATCTCGGCATAGCTTATGTGACTTATTTTGAGACAAAGGATCAGGATCCCGAATATCTGAGAAATGCCATTCCGCTGCTTGAGGAAGATCTTAAGAAATATCCGGATCATAAGAACGGATTGTACAATCTCGGTCTTGCATATTTCAGAACAGGAAGGACAGATGAAGCCATTAGCACTTTTCAAAAACTTGTTTCGATCGATCCGGGAAATGCCCAGGCATTTTATATGCTTGGTACGGTATACGAAAAAGCCAAAATTTTCCCGAAGGCAATGGAGTCATATCAGGCATCTCTGACCATTTTTCCGGACAATATAAAAGTGCTTAACAGCCTCGGAAATCTGTTCTATAATAACGGAAAGATCGGTGATGCGCTGGCTGCTTATACGCTTGCACTTAACCTTAATTCCGGCAATGTAAATGTACTCAACAACCTCGGCGATATCAATTTATACAAACTTAAAAACACCAATGCCGCAAGAGATCTTCTCGTGAAAGCAGTCGAACTTGATCCTGAATTTTTACCCGCTCTGAACAATCTCGGCAACTATTACTTCATCACAAACGACACAGAAAAAGCGGAAGATATTTTTAATGAGATCCTGAGGAAAGACCCCGCAAACCTGCTTGCAATGGGCAATCTGGCGGTTATATATGAAGGAAGGAACGAGAAAGAGAAGGCAAAAAAAATGCTTGAGAAAGTTCTGAAGATAAATCCCGGAGATCCGAGAGCACTACAGATGCTTGATAATCTGAAACAGCAACAGTAAATAATTTTAAGGTATTTCAGAATAAAAAATCCTGATAAAATCCGTCTCAAAATTATAACCAAAAAAAAATCTTTGAAAATTTGAGCAAAAAAAAATCAGAAGTTTTTACTGCTAAAAATACTTTATAGTCAATAGTGAAATTTTTTAAAAACGTTTGCATTTAAAAATCATTTCTCATAATTTTACACATAAAAATTTTTACTTCCACCCACTGATAAAAATTATTTTTTCATTAAAAATAATAAGCAAAATTGATACACCTGACATTAAGAACAAATAAAAAAAAATTAAAAATTAAATCCATATTAATACCATATTAAATCTTAATTAATTATTTATTAATTCTGTGTTAAATCAGAATTAAATTCTAAATTATATTTCATTAAAAGAAAAAACATTTTATGTAAATGAATATTAACAGAGTCTTTGTAAGCAAAGGCAAGACAGCCTTTGAACAGATCGAGTTTGATACACGCTCGTCAGTAATAAGAAACCCCGATGGTTCCATAGTATTTGAGATGAATGAGATAAAGGTTCCGGGTCACTGGTCGCAGGTAGCGACCGACATTCTCGCGCAAAAATATTTTCGTAAAGCAGGTATTCCGGTTTATCTTAAGAAAGCACAGGAAGAAGGTGTACCGGACTGGCTGCAGCGAAACGAGCCCGACGAAGAGCGGCTTTCAAAATTAGTAGAGGAAGAAAGATATACTTCAGAGAAAGATTCAACTCAGGTATTTACTCGTCTTGCAGGCTGCTGGACATACTGGGGTTGGAAACATAATTATTTTGATAAAGAGGAAGATGCAAAAAACTTTTACGAAGAACTGTGTTACATGCTGGCAATGCAGTTTGCAGCGCCGAATTCTCCGCAATGGTTCAATACCGGACTAAACTGGGCTTACGGCATAACAGGACCCTCACAGGGACACTATTACATTGATCCCGATACAGAAAAACTTTCAATTTCAAAAGATGCATATACACATCCGCAGCCGCATGCGTGCGCTCTCGGGAATACAAAGATCTTTACCGATAAGGGGATTTATTCAATTGAAGAAATTGTAGAAAATAATTTAACCGGTTTAAAAGTATATGACGGTCAGGAGTTTGTAAAACTAATAGCCGTTAAGAATAACGGTGTTAAAAGTGTTTACCGCGCTAAATTAAAAAACGGAAACTTCATAGAGTTTACAGATGATCATCTGATCTATTCTTCAGATAAAAGATTAAAAGACGGCGGCAATTATGAATGGAATGAACTGAAAACCATACTGGGAAAAAAAGTACAGCAGTATGCTTTAAAGAATGAATTGGTCAGTGAAAAAATACTTGAAGAAGTTTTAAATGAAGCAAACAGCGGTATATCAGATTTCAGAAAAACTCTGTCTGATCTTGGTGTTGAATCGGAGTCTGATAACCTGAACGGTGTCAATACTGAAGACAAACTCAAACTCGATAAAGCTGCTCTTGCAGGCTGGATAATTGGTGACGGATATTACGGGAAATATAACCGTAATCAGAAAACAACTATGTTCGGTGCTATCACAATCAATGATGATGAATATAATTATGTAACAGATCTTTTTAATAATATTTTCGGCACTTATAAAACAGTTGTAAAAAGAAATATAAATGAACTGTACAGAATAGTTAAGTTTGATTCAAGACTTGCTGACGAGTATGTAAATGAATATGAACTCAATGTAAATTCTTCAACAGCTAAAGTGCCTGATGTAATTTTTAAATCTTCTGCAAAAGAGAGATCAACTTTTTTAAAGAGTCTCTTTCAGGCTGACGGATGTGTCAGGATCAGAGATGAAGAAGGCAGAAATTCAGGTGATATAGTGCTCAGCACAATTTCCGAAGAACTAGCTCATGATGTTCAGATTCTTTTGTTGAGTCTTGGAATTTATTCTAACATTTCCGAATGTAACGATTCCAGGGATAACAGAAAAATGCTTTATATGCTGAGCATTTCATATTACTCCGAAAGAAAAAAGTTTGAGGATATGATAGGTTTCGTTTCAGCAGACAAAATTGAAAAGCTGAGATCCCTGAATGAAAACATTTCCGGTAAGACGAAAACAGAGCTATCGGAAGAGACTGTAATATCTGTAGATTACATAAGTGATGAAGTTGTATATGACATTCAGACAGCCTCGGAAAAATTTCTTGCAAACGGTGTAGTTGTACATAACTGCTTTATCCAGTCACTATCAGACGATCTTGTAAACGAAGGCGGAATAATGGATCTATGGGTTCGTGAAGCCAGACTGTTCAAATACGGTTCGGGAACAGGATCCAACTTTTCAAACGTCCGCGGAGCAAATGAATCCTTAAGCGGCGGCGGAAGATCTTCAGGTCTGATGTCATTCCTTAAGATAGGTGACAGAAGCGCAGGTGCAATCAAATCCGGAGGCACTACAAGACGCGCTGCCAAAATGGTAACACTTGATCTTGATCATCCTGACATTGAAGAATATGTAAACTGGAAAGTGGTCGAAGAGCAGAAAGTAGCAGCACTCGTAGCCGGTTCAAAAATTTTGAATTATCATCTCAATAAAATAATCAAAGCCTGTTACAATTCTCATCCCGAGAATGACGGCTTTGACAGAAAGACAAATAAGCAGCTTGCACAGGCAATTCACGAAGCAAGAAAAGTCAATACTCCCGAAAATTATATTGAAAGAGTAATTCAGCTTGCAAAACTCGGATTCAAGGAAATCGAATTTCCCGAATATAATACTGACTGGAATTCGGAGGCTTATGTTACGGTATCCGGACAGAACTCAAACAACAGTGTCCGTGCAACAAATGAATTCATGGAATCCGTTCTGAATGACGGGGACTGGAATCTTTACTGGAGAACTGAATTAAAAAAATCAGCTGCAGAAAAAAGATCACCCAAGCCATGTAAAACAATGAAAGCGCGTGACCTCTGGGAGCAGATCGCTTATTCAGCCTGGTCTTCGGCTGATCCCGGAATACAATTTCATGATACTATAAATGACTGGCATACCTGTCCGCAGGGAGGCGAGATCAAAGCATCAAATCCTTGTTCGGAATACATGTTCCTTGATGATACAGCATGTAACCTCGCATCATTGAATCTCATAAAGTTTTATAATTTTGAAAAAAATAAATTTGAAATAGCAAAATACAGACATGCTTCACGTCTGTGGACAATGGTACTGGAGATCAGCGTGCTGATGGCGCAGTTCCCGAGTAAGAACATTGCAAAGCTCTCTTATGAATACAGAACTCTCGGTCTTGGATATGCAAACCTCGGAGCTCTTCTGATGGTGCAGGGAATTCCTTATGATTCTCAGGAAGCACTGTCTATTACCGGGGCTCTTACTTCAATACTTCACATGACTTCCTATTCCACTTCAGCAGAGATGTCAAAGGAGCTCGGACCATTCCCGAGATTCAAAGAGAACAGGGATAATATGCTTCGCGTTATCAGAAATCACAAACGCGCTGCATACAATGCAACTGCAAACGAATATGAAGGTCTGAGAATTACTCCGATGGGAATCAACAGTAAATACTGTAAGGATGATCTTCTTGAAGCCGCTAAAAAAGATTCCGACAATGCACTTGAAATGGGAGAAAAATACGGATTCAGAAATGCACAGGTGACAGTCATAGCGCCTACGGGTACAATTGGTCTGCTCATGGATTGCGATACTACCGGTGTCGAACCGGATTTTGCTCTGGTGAAATTCAAGAAACTTGCCGGCGGCGGATACTTTAAGATTATAAACGCATCCGTACCACCTGCTTTAAAAAATCTCGGTCATTCAAAAAAAGAAATTGATGAAATAATAAAATACACAGTAGGACACGGCTCGCTTATAGGCTGTCCGCATATAAATGCAAATACACTTTCGGAAAAAGAATTTACCAAAGACGTTCTCTCAAAAATTGAAAAATCTTTGCCGTCTGTTTTTGATATAAATTTTGCATTTAACAAATGGACTCTTGGTACGGCATTCTGCAAGAACGCATTGGGATTTTCAGATGAGCAGCTTGATGATCCGAATTTCAATGTACTCAAAGAACTCGGATTTACAAAAGAACAGATCGAAGAAGCAAATGACTATGTATGCGGTACGATGACAATTGAAGGTGCGCCTTATCTTAAGGAAGAGCACTATGCTATTTTTGACTGCGCTAACAAATGCGGTAAAAAAGGAACACGATATATTCATGCTGATGCCCATATAAATATAATGGCAGCAGCTCAGCCTTTCATATCAGGAGCTATCTCCAAGACGATCAATCTTCCGAATCACGCTACAATTGAAGATATGAAGAGCGCATATATGACCTCATGGCGTCTCGGTGTAAAAGCCAATGCTCTTTACAGAGACGGATCGAAATTGTCGCAACCTCTAAACAGTGTTACAGATGATGAAAACATTGATTACAATGCCAACGATGACATTACAGCAGCGACTGCAAGAACCAATGACATTGTGAAAGTAGCCGAAAGGATCATTCACAGATATATTGCAAAGAGAAGAAAACTTCCGTTCAGAAGAAAAGGATATACTCAGAAAGCAAAGATCGGAACGCATTCCGTTTATCTCAGAACAGGTGAATACGAGAACGGTCAGCTTGGAGAGATCTTCATTGACATGCACAGAGAAGGCGCGGCTTTCAGAAGTCTTATGAACTGTTTTGCTATCGCTATCTCACTTGGACTTCAGCACGGAGTACCGCTTGAAGAATTCGTCGATGCATTTGTTTATACACGATTTGAACCAAACGGTATCGTGATCGGAAATCCGAATATCAAAATGAGCACTTCCATTATTGATTATATATTCAGGGAACTTGCAGTAACTTATCTTGGAAGAAACGATCTTTCGCATATTGAAAATCATGAAGAGATACAGCGCTCTCCGATAGATGCACTTTCCAAACTTGATAACGACACAGACTTTGATGAAGAAGAAATTTTCAGCGAAAGAATTATTGAAGAAACACCGGTTAAAAAGCCGGGTACAGGTAAACCATCTGTTACCGAAGGTGAATCCAGAATAAAATTGTCAAATGTAAAAACCACTGAGACTACAACTTTTACAATGGAAAAGATCAAGGAAGCTAAGCTGAAAGGTTATACCGGTGATATCTGTACCAACTGCGGCAGTCCGACAATGGTAAGAAACGGAACCTGTCTGAAATGTATTACCTGCGGCGAGACGAGCGGATGCTCTTAAGAGCAGTTACGAGTTAAAAGTTACGAGTTACGAGATTTAATATACGATGAATTAGGAATTAGGAATTAGGAATTAGGAATTAGGAAAAAATTTTTGATATATTATTATAAGCCAATTCATTTATTTGGATTGGCTTTTTTTATAATTACTTAAATCAGGATTTGTTTTTCTATGCGCCCTATGTTCCTGTTTGGTTATAAACAAAAACCGGGCAATTTATTTTGACCGGCTTTTGTAAATCAGTAAGATTTGTTTTGGGCTGAAGATGTTACATTTTTTATAAGATCATATTTGTCTTCCTTTTATTAATACAAATATACAATCACAGGAGGACAAATAATGTCCTGCATAAAAAAGATATTTTTATTCAATTTTATCCGTAATTTTTCAGAGCGTTAATAAATTCATTTTTAATATCATCCTTAAGCTTTTTCGGAGTGATGACTGTACAGCCTTTGCCCCAGGTCATAATCCAGAATTTTACTTCTTCAAGACTGTTTACCTTCATACTGATTACAAGACTACCGTCAGGATTCTCTTTTATCTTCTGCGATCTGTGCCAGATCTTCTCTCTGATGTATCTTGCAGCCTGTTCATCAAAATATAATTTTACAGAATAAATCTTATCCGATTCGAATATTCCAAAGCTGTTTTCAAAATAAATATTTACATCAAAGTTCTTTTTAATTTCAAATTTATCTTTGGTAAGAACGGCTTTTTTGAATCTGCTTATGGAAAAGGTCTTTATGTCTTTTTCGGAATGGCAGTATGCAACGAGATACCATTCTCCTCTTTCATTTATTATCTGATAAGGATCTAAAAGCCTGTGTGAGATCTTCCCGCTGTGACCGGCTGTATAAACTGCATCCACAGAGATATAATCCTTAACAGCTTTTTTCAGGTTTTCAAATATTTCAACATCAATATTTCTTGAGCTTCCTATCTTAAAGCTGATCACATCATCTATGTCTCTGAGATGGATATTTATCCTGTCATGGTAAAGATAGTAGAGTTTGTTGTAAAGTCCGGTAATGTCTTTTTTAAAAGGAACAGTATAATGATTCAGGGCTTTTTGCATGAGAGCAAGCGCATAAAGATCCGATTCATTTAAGTTTAAAAGATTTAGCCGGAAATTTTTTACTGAATAATAATAGCCTCTGATCTTTTTATCATAAACTATCGGAGCATTGAAATAGGTTTTCATAAAATCAATTGTCCGCTGAATAGATTTTGAGCTTACCTGATACTGACCGGCAAGCAATTTAGCGGAAGGATAATTGCCGGCTGATAGTTCATTGTCAATGAATGCAATTCTTGACAATTGCACAAAATTTAATTGTGTTTTACTTTTCATATTATTCATTGTGAAAAATATGAAATATGGAATTTAGTTTTGAGGTAAATGGAAATAAGTCGTGAGTATTGTGTATTGAGTATTGTGTATTGTGTATTGTGTATTGTGTATTGTGTATTGTGTATTGTGTATTGAGTATTGTAACCTACTAATTTTAACATAATGGGTGGCTTGCTAATTAACCAATTAACCAATTAACCAATCAACCAATCAACCAATTAACCAATTAACCAAT
>JAGQWH010000136.1 GCA_020437545.1 Ignavibacteriota bacterium | reverse complement strand
AACTTGCCATCTGAATTCTTATCATTTGAAGAATTTTTTATTAATTAAAAGAATTTATCTTTCACGAAATTTTTTCTATTCTATATCAGAAAAATTATTTGATATAAATTCCTTAGTTCATCTATTTAGTCTTGAAGTGTTTATGAAGATTTTGTTAAGTCACATCTAGTGTAAAAAATCAATCAAGGAAAATATTTTACTTAAATATTCAATTGGATGCTGTGTGGTCTTGTAACAAAATATTTCTTCCAACAAATATTCAGCAACTAATTTATGTACATCCGGTGCTTCTAAATTAACTGCAAACTTGCGATTATATTCTTCTGAAAACTCGTTACGTAAATATTCATTAGCATCTGCAATTGTTGATATTCCTCTCTGCCTCATTGCCTTAACCAACCGATCTTGAAGAGTTCTGTTACGGTTCTCAACTCTTCCTTTTGCCTGTGGGGACTTTGCATATATTACATCCACTTCCATCTCTCATTGCTCGGCTAAAATCCGTTAATTTTTCTTTTGCATAATAAGCACTAAATCGATCTAAATAAATACTTCTTGGAATCCCATTTTGTTTAACATATCCCCAAATCGTCAACATCGCATCTGCGGTATTTTCTGTTCGACCAAATCGCAAGTATACTTTTCCTGTTGAATCATCTAAGCATACATACAAGTAGCATTTGGATCCTCTCCCTTCAAACCAGTCATGGTGACTGCCGTCAAACTGAATCATTTCTCCGCACGCGTTACGTCGCTCTCTGCGTCTTCTGTGAGGACGTTTCTTTCGTTCGAAGGTTGAGATAAAGTTCTCACGCATCCAGCGGCGAACTGTCTCATGATCTAATGATTTGCTGTGATTTTTTATTAATTGATCACTAAACAATGTTGGTACATAATCGTTGTACTGTGTCTTGTATATTCTTAGCACTTCCTTTTTTAAATCTTCACTATAACCGCGATTTGATTTTTTTCCCCGAAGTTTATGAATTATTCCTTTGCTGCCTTCCTCACGAACACGATAAAGTAACCTATATACTTGACGCTCACTCAACTTCAGCAATACTGATAATTCCTTTGCTGTTATTTTCTTGCTTATAACCTGATTTATTAGGCTTAATCTGTCAGCTTCTTTTTGACTCATTGTCAGATCTCCATTCATCATTGAAGATTCCTTTCTTGGGGCTCTTCAATTTAACAATTTATTGACATTTCTATTAAGTTATATTACTGACATTTTTTTAAGTTATCACAGCGGAAAATATTTTTATTCTTTTCTCTTGATATTTATTTTTAATAAATTTAAGTTTCACACAGTTCTTCCAAATAAGAAATTAAAGTGGAACATATATGATAAACCCTTCAACCAAATTATGATTTTAAATTCTTTACATTTATTGTAATCATTTTCTTTAAAGCAAAACATTCTTTCAAAATTACGGCTCTTTAAATTTATAATTTTCATTAATCTAAACTCACCCATTCATAAGATGAAGAATTTTATTTTTGTAATTTCTGTATGCGCTTTCTTTTCTTTTAGTTTTATTTCTTCAGACTACTATTCAACGAAAAGTAATTCTCTCTTTTTAGATTTATCCGAGAATGTATTTTCTACTGAAAATAGTTCTATTCATTTTCCAAATCCAAAAGATTCTTCAGAACCAACAGATTCATCTGCTGATGGTCCTCCGGAAGTCTCAAGTCCTTTAAAAGATGTAAGTGGAATGTTTAATGAAAGGGGATATTATAAATCGAATAGCTTCAGTTTTGATGATCAGGAAATAATAAATGATTTTAATGGAAATCTTTTATATAGTGTTCCTATGTACAGTTATGCTTTGGGAGGAGATATGAACCTTCAAATGAAATTAACTTATAATGGCTCCGTAGGACATATAATAACAACAAGTGATACTGTCGGAATAAGAAATTCAACAAGTGTGTATTCAAGACGAAATATTAACTTTCCTGAATGGATCATTGATCTAAATGGATTTGCTTTACAAACTTTCAATTTCGAGACTAATTTTTTTACTACAAACGGCGGAGCAAACTATGTTTCCGGTAGTTCTGTGAATGCTATTATTACAGGATATCATTATGATAATGAGCTCAGTGAAATAAACATTAACAATAAGGATAAAATAAATATATTATCAGGTGATGGATCATTGATCACTCTTGAAAATACTGTATATCCCGGCGATGGCGAAAATCCTCTTAACTATGTAGGGAATTACATTTATAAAGGCAAAGAAGCTTATTATAAAGCTAAAGTTTCATATCTAAGCACTACGTTAGGTCCAATAGGTAACAATCCAAGAAAGATTATTATGCTAAAAGGAGACGGGCTTGAATACATTTTTGAAGAAGAAAAAATTCATTATGATGATTTTAGAACCGACCAAAGTTTGGTAAATGGAAAAATACGACCAATGGCGATTTATCTTAAAGAAATAAGGGATCGATTCTCTCACTCTATAAAAATTTCATATTCTCCAAATCATCCGTTTCCAATAGACCCTAATGAAAAATTAAAAGGACGTCAACTTCTGAAAAGTATAACCACTTCGGGAATTTCATCTACTACAACAAACGCTACATTCTGGTTAGAATACGGTCCAAGTATTTGTAAAATATTTCATCAGTCTGAACTCAATGGTAACTATTCGATAATTTACAATACTCCGGTTGGATACAGAACTTCTGATAATTATAAAAACCAAAGAGGAACAGTAGGGAAGATAACTAATATTCTTAATCAACAATCTCAATTTACATATAATACATATTTAAGAAGATACGATAATTTATACGGCTTATATAATGAGTTGGTACAAGACGACCTTAACGTTAGTTTGAATGATCTGAAGAGAATGAAATCTTCAAAAACAAATTTAGGATTAAAAAGGGATTACCAGTATATAGCGCCGGACTCTATATCTGTAAATTTATCTACTTTTTATAATGAAGGAAATGAAAGAAGTGTCATTGGAGCCCCGAATGATTATAAGGGTTATGGTAGAGATCCCTTTTTTGTGAATATGCTTAAAAAGAAAAGTGATTCATTGATTGATCTTAAGTCTGAGACTACATTTGATTATTACTATAGTTACGCAAACAGACCAGGTACAAACCCTTCTGAAGATGTTCAGATACATCCTGTAAGCACAGACGATGACTACTCAACTACGAGAACATTAATCTCAAAAGAATCCGAAACTGAGAATAGTTCTATTACATCTTCGATTTCTAAAAAACATTATAAAGTTTATCCTGTTTTTAATCCTAACAATTCCTTTGAAATCTCCATAGATAAGAATGGTATAACTAAACTAATACAAGAAGATAATATAAAATCGGGTACACTTGATAAATATTTATCAACAATGTACAGTTATGAAATTGGTTCTTTATCAAGTTCTCAGAATGGATACGACGGTTCTTTTCTTAATAAAAGTAAAAAGGTGTACCCAGAAAATTTAACAACTTTTAGTGAATGGAATTGGAATTATATATACCAGAATAATGATCCCAATAAACCTGTAATTCAGAGTACGGAGTATGACCCATTTGGAAATTATTCAATTACTGACTATGCCGTTTTTGATGATAGCATTTGGCACAAGCAATTCATAAGTGATTTCAATTACAATTCAGCATACATAAAATCATATTACTACAGAATCAATCTTCCTCTTCAGGAAAAAAGATATTCCCCGAACGGAACTTCACTCTTAAAGAAGACTTATACATACATTACCGATACCAGCTCAACTTTGGGTTATTTGGGGCAGCTGATTTCGGAAAAAGCATATAAATATCCTACCTTTTTGGAATATATAGAAACGAATTATAAATATTGCAGGAATGATACCACAGGTAAATATATTTTCGAAGGGACTGGAATATTTCCTTATAAGGAAGGAAATATTAAGTTAACAA
Organism: Ignavibacteriota bacterium; assembly: GCA_020437545.1. Classification (GTDB taxonomy): domain Bacteria; phylum Bacteroidota; class Ignavibacteria; order Tepidaquicellales; family Tepidaquicellaceae; genus JAGPCH01. The sequence goes on along the minus strand of JAGQWH010000136.1, from coordinate 6,866 downwards.
AAACAAATGAAAAAGAAACAAGATTTTTTTATAACCCAATAAGTCTTAGTGAAGTTGATAAATATGGTACTCCTGTTGAAGATGAACCTCCCGGAATACCATATCTTAAATTTAAAGTAAAATACAATAATAATACTGAATTGAATAAAAATGAAAAAATCTGGGATTTTAGATTTCCAATAAGGACTGATCTTTATAAAATTAACGGAAGTTCAAGAGATACACTTTCAATCACATACAAGTCTTATACTCTTGACGGTAGTCCTTCAAAAATGATTGATCAGAATAAATATCTAACTCAATTTGTTTACGAGCCAATTCACAGAATTAACTCTATTATTCTACCCGGTGATTTTTCTACTTTGCAGGATAGTATAATTCTCAATATCAATCATAATTATCTTCTAACAAATACTGACTTATCTATTGATGGTTACGGATACTTTTCCTATCCTTTAGACTCCTTATTTTATACTACAAATTTTAGTTTGCTTAATTCAGGTTGTTGTCCGCAAATATTAGACTCTACTAAAATGATTGATGAAATATATATAAAAAGGAGAGCCGCATTCTTATTTTTAGATACAAACAATGTAAAACAAATTGCAAATTTCACAACTTTAGATTCTGTTAATTTGAATTTGCAAGTAGGATATTCAAATAATTCTCCAAGTAGCATTGGACAAACTCGGATTCAAATTGTAAAAGGAATTAGTTCAAGCACAGCGGAACATACTTGTGGTATCTGTGGGAGTCAAGGAAATCCGGTTAAGCTTTACTCTAGAAAAATCATCTCATATGGTGGCTCAGAGACTTTTGACACATTAATTGCAAACTCAACAAACTCATTTGATATAAAGAACATTATTCCCTCAGATAAAAAAATAAATGGAATTCTGATTTTGCCTGTTCTGTCTCATCTGCAAGCACAACCATATCCAGATCATAATTTTAGTCATTCTTATGGCGGTGCCAACTTAGAATTTTATGGAACTTATGATAATGCGGACACTCTCAAAATTCCTGTCATTAAAGGCGGAACTATTAAGTATTATTATGACAATATTAATCATAAAGTGAATATATACTCTGTCAGAAATACACTTTATAATGACCGCAGCAGAATTCAGTATGCCATTGACGGGTATGGGAATGTAAAACAAAAAGATATTTTTACAAGTAATTCAGATTCTAATACATACGAATATAAGTTTAACTTTATGAACCAGCCCGCAGAGAATCTTGATGCTTTGGATCAGTATACACAATTTTCTTATGACGGATTAGGCAGACTCATTAAAACAAAGAATGCCGATACAAGCTCAACTCTGAATTCATATTCCTATTATGATTCATTAGTTTATACTTTCGGGACAGTTAAAAATGTAATTGAAAAACAAAGATTCACGGATGAAGAAGGAAATCCTTTTGACAAATATTTTGATGCTGTCGGAAATCTTATACGGGAGGTTAAATTTGTCAGTATTCCTGCTCCGGAAGAAGACTTTCCTTCTACATCGCTGATCACAGATTATAAATATGACAGCCTTTACAGAGTAACACAGGTGAAAACACCAAATAATAAAGATATTTATTATTCTTATGATGGTTATAGTAGACAGTCAAAACGTGTTACTCCCGATGCGGGCCAGACTGATTTTATTTTTGATAACAGTAATAATCTGACTTACTCTCAGGACGCTAACCAGAGGAATATAAATAGTTTCTTGTACACTTTTAGAAACTATGACGGATTAAACAGACTTACAGGAATTGGAGACGGTATGTTTGACATTGACAGTCCTTTTGACGGAACTCAAAGTATCCAATCTCAACCGACCAACTATTACACTATCAATGTATATGACGCTATCTCAAACTCTATTGTAAGTAATTTGTTTAACCCAATATCGGGATATTCCTCGGACACAAATTACACCAAAGGAAACCTTGCAGCAACAGCCTATCGCACCAGGAAAACTGACGATTGGAACTTCAAATACTACCGCTACGATGTAAGAGGCAGAGTAATAAAGATGTGGAATATTATTTCGGGATTTGATACTTTGATCACGGATTATTTTTATAACTCGCAGGATCAGGTGACGGATTATTCTCACACCGGATTAACAGAAATAAAGACCTATAGAAATACTTATGATTATGCCGGAAGACTTGAGAAGGTCGAGTACTACACGGGACCGCCTGATGCCCCGGATCCCAATTATATAAATATTACCGAATATGATTACAATCCAAATTCACAGGTCAGCAGTCAACAGTTCAATGATAATACTATTGAAAATGTTTATTCATACAACAACAGAAACTGGATCGCTTCGATGACGAACTCTCAAACAATATTTGATTATACCAACAGTTACTTCTTAAACGGAAACGTAAAGTCATCTGAATTAAGTGGTGATTATCATAAGAATTTTGCAAGTTCATCTTCTCTGACTTTTGATTATTCATATGATAAATCAAACCGTTTGAAAGATGCGACTACTTCCGGGAAAGTATTTAATTTGGTAAATACTTATGACAAAGATGGCAACATTCTGACATTAGACAGGAACGGAAGCAGCGCAAACTCAATTGATAATTTCAATTATGCATATTATTCCGGGACGAACAAGCTTCAACGTGTCTCCGGAAGCGGGACACAATACACATATGACGCAAACGGGAATATGACCTCGGATGTACTCAATAAAAATACTAATATTAAATATGATCACAGAAATCTGATATTGGAACTGACACATACGAAATATATTCTAAATGACAGTCTGATCATACTTACAAAATACTACTATGACGAATCAGGTAACCGAATAAGAAAGATGTCATATAATACAAGAAATGATTCATTGGTAAATGACGTAATTTATTCAAGAGATGTAAGCGGCAGAGAACTGGCGATCTATGAAAACGGCAGCATTGATCAATGGAATATTTATGGAATGGATAACATAGGATTCATTAATGGTAACGAAGATATCAGATATTATATGAAAGATCATCTCGGATCAGTAAGAGCAGTTTCAGACGGTTCGGGTAATGTAGTCAGTTCGCAGGATTATGATGCGTGGGGATATTTACTCGAGAACAGAGTTTATGAAAGCGATGAGAGTATATATAAGTTCACATCAAAGGAGCGAGATGATGAGAGTAAATATGATTATTTTGTAGCGAGGTATTATGATGCGAGGATTGGGAGATGGGGACAGGTTGAGCCGTTATTCGATAAGTTTCCACACGTTTCACCGTTTTGCTATGGATTAAACAATCCAATAAGAATATTAGATGATGATGGGAATTGGCCAAAAGATGGATTTGAATATCATGTCACAACTGCAGAAGATATTAAAGCATCATTCAATGAAATAGTTGAAAGAGTTAGTTTGGGATATGAAAAACTCTTTAGTGGTAACATTGAAGACGCATATGAACAAATGAAAAGTAACATTATAGAATCTCCAAAATTACTGGGAGGCTTGATACCAAGTGATTTTACAACTGATTTTATTTTTCCTCTAGGGATGGCAAGAAGTTCTGGAAAAATGTTGAAGTTGACGGAGGGTTTATCGATAGAAAAGCAAGCAGAGGAAATTGCAAAAGCAATTGGCAAGAATAGTATAAATCTTGGAGATGAAACTTTAGATTTAATTGACATGGGAACAAAACTGGGTTATAATAAAGGCCATTTCAATAAATTCACAACAGGTGAAAAAATCAAGGTTCCTCATGTCCAAAAAAATCTATATTATTATGACAGAAGTAAAAAATCTTTTTTGTTTAAACAATCGCAACATGCTGATCCCGCAACAATCGAGCACTTGCAAAAAGCACTTGACATAATAAATAGTACAACTTTTTAATAATTTTAATTAATTTAAATTTGTATTTTTTAAATGAATAAAAATTTTGGTAACGACAATTTCGATGATATTTATTGGCATGATAGCGAACTTATTAGTATTTATTTTGATCAAACGGATGGTAATAATATTTTATTACTAGTTGATATCGTTTTAGAATCACACCCTAATAATACTTTAAGCTCAATAAAGGGTTACACATTAATTAAACAACCAGCATTAGTAAAATTTTTGAATGTTTCAGAAGCTAAATTTAATTTAAACTTTGAAAGTGGTCGAATTATAGAACCAACCTTAGCATTTATGACAAGACGAAAATCAAATTTTTTAAATAAAATTGATGAAACTGTTTTCTATGATTATTTAATTGAATTTCGAAATGAAGGCAATATAAAATTGAAAATTGTTACTGATTTTGAAATGAAAATGTTAGGCAATCCTATTGTACATTTAAGTGAGGATGATTATTTATTCAAGAGAAATGAAATCTTGAAAAATAACTTTGATATTATTTGGAATTTTTAAAATTTAATCCAAGAGTGAAACACAGAACTCGAAGATGATAAGACATTTAAGAATACTTACGATTATGCAGGACGGCTAATGAAAGCTGATTATTATATTGGTCCTCCCGATGCACCTGACCTCAAGCACCGCTCAATGATAATAGACGATACTGTGTACCTTACGAAATACTATTATGATGAAGCCGGAAGCAGGATAAGGAAAATGACGTATGCGTATCTGGGTAAATTGTCAGAAGGAGAACCTCCTGCAAATTCCGATGTCAGCAATACAAGCGACTGGTCAATCAGAAATGATGAATTTTACAGCCGTGACGTTTCGGGCAGAGAGGTTGCTATCTATAAGAATGCTTCGATACTTGAATATCCGTTTTATGGATTGGATATGATAGGAAAGCTAAAGGATGATGAACTGCATTTTTATCTGAAAGATCATCTTGGCAGTATTCGTGCAACAATCTATGACAACTTATGTGTGCGCAGGACGGAGCCTGCCCCCGCATGCTCTTAGCGGGGGATGCATGGGGCTATATTTTAGAAGGCAGAACATATGAGAGTAAAGAAGGAAAATTCAAATTCACAGGTAAAGAGCGAGATAAGGAGAGTTTTTATGATTACTTCGGGGCGAGGTATTATGATGCAAAGATTGGGAGATGGGGGCAGGTAGAGCCGCTGTTGGATAAATATATTAATGTATCACCTTATTGTTACGGATTAAATAATCCAATTTATTTATTAGATATTGATGGAATGGATTTATTTGTAGGAGGTGATAAAACCGCTGCTTTAAATGATTTGAAATCTTTATTTTCAGATGTTGAAATACAAAATCGGATCTCAGCAGATGATAATGGATCAGTAAGTTTTGATGTTATTGGTTTAGATTTAACAAGCGATGCTGCATTAGAACTTCTGAACTCCCTAGTAACAAGTGAAAATAAATTTTTGTTTGAAGTTTCAAACACAACAATTGAGGTAAATAGGAAAAATGGTGAAGTAATAAATTATGATCTAAGTGACCAAGGGTATCAAAACCTTTCAAAAACGCCAAGAAGCATTGATAATCCTGATTTTTTACCAAGAGATGGTTTTGATGGTCAGGTAACAATAGGAACGGGATATTTTCTAATACCAACACCTCACAAGAAAAGTGATATTAAAGACGATCGTTGGAATACCGTGTTTCATGAACTTGCAGAAAATTATTTCAGAACTGAAAAGGGAGAACCGTATATGAGGAATGATAAAGCTAAAAGCGGAGCTCATTCTATGGCTATAGATTGGCATCAAAGATTTAGGAGGAATACTTCAATTAACCCGGGTAGCGTAGGAGGATATATACCATGAAAAACCATTTAACTAAAATTTTTAAAATGATTTCATTAAGTATTTTACAATTAATTATATTTGTTCACTCTACTACTGGACAAACTTTTCAAAGTCAGGAATATATTTATAAGAACAATAATTTAAAGATTGAGATTAAAACAAAAAAAATTAATTATAATCATGGTGATACAGTAGTTATAAAATTTAAGTTAATAAATATTTCTAAAGAAGATATTTATATTTTCCAAAAACCTTTTTCAAATTTTTATTCTATTAAAGACTCACTTTGTCAAAAATTATATATAAATTATGTTTACAAATATATGTCTGGAAGTGAGATGCCACAGGAATTAGTAATCTTACATTCAGAAGAGAAAAAAAGTTTTAATTTAAAAATTACAGTTGATTCTTTAACAAGTTTGGGGTTCCAAGAAAAAGTTCGAATAATTTTAGGTTTAGGATACATAGATAGTTTTAAAAAAATTGAAAAATTTAAACATATGTCTAATAAAAACATTTTAATAAAGGAGTCAAAAATACAACTTAGTTCTATAATTGTAGATGCAGCTTTAAGAAGAGAAATTATTGACGTGTTTAGTATTATTCTGAAAAAATAGAATTTGAATCTGCTATAAATTCCAGCCGTAGGTAAATTAACATAGGGCTTACTCTCAGCTTGAGTTAGTACGAATTTTACCAGAACAGAAAACTATAATGAGCGGGAAATCAATATGGGTACGATACAAACGGAAACTTAATTCAGGATTCGCTATATAATAACAATGAAATATTATACGATCACAGAAATCTGATATTGGAACTGATGCATAAAGTTAATACTATATTCTAGAAACATTATAAATTTAGTTCTTACAATTATTTATTGAATAACATAAGAGCACAGGGTTAAAAAAATGAATTTTTGATATAATAAAATACAGACTACTATCATTTTCTGGGCACACGTCCAATGATATAAACTAACTGTTATTTGTATGTCGCATATATTCCGGAAGGAATAGAAGCGGTAATCCGTAGAAAGCGGCAGACAGAGACGACCTCGGTTGGTTTAAGCATAACTTTGGAGTTAGGTCGTAAAATAAACTTCAAGGTATGTTTGTAGTTTATT
>JAGQWH010000135.1 GCA_020437545.1 Ignavibacteriota bacterium | reverse complement strand
ACATTCAATTCATTTTCATATATTATAAAACTCTCTGATGCCCTGAACGGAAAATAATTTCCGGGATCATATGCTCCGTTACCATTTGTATCCATAAATGAAAAAAGGATATAACTTCCTTCCAGTACATTTTCGAAAACAAATTTAGTGGTATCGTTAATTTTCTGAGAATATGTAATAAACCGGTTATCCTTGTTGTAAAGTTTTACATAAACATCTGAGGTTAATCCGCTGTCAGACATTACTTTTCCTGATACAACTGCAAATTCATTTTTTGAAGCTGTCCCGAAATTTTTTTCAAACATATATTTTTTTTCTGTCTGAGTCAGATCTATCTTTAGTGTGTACGCTGAGGATAATTTATATTTATCTATAGGAAATACTTCAAGCAGCGAATCATTGATCCAGTTGAATACCTGTCTGTAAGATTCACCTGTGGCAGTGTCTTTTACTGAAAAATTATTTATAATAGTCTGTTTGGATAAACTATTGTCTTTGAAATAAAAATAGAACCTGTAATCCGGAGTGATCTTTTTCTCTCCTTCAGAAATATTAGAGTAGATAAAATCAATAGAATCAGCTTTTAGTGTATTAAGGAATGAAGTGTTGTTTTTCTCTAACTCAAGATCCTTCATTACAAAATTCAGATTTCTGATTTCATTAGCTTTTGGTGAAAGTTTAAAGTCGTCGGAATGAACTGCTATTAAGTCTATGTCAGGATCATAACGATTATTCCTGTCTTCATCCGTAATGGCGAATATTCTGTAGTCTCCATCAGGAAGATTAGTGAAATCAAAGTTGCCGTCAGGTGAGACCTGCAGCACATAATCAGGATCATTCTTCCGGGGATCAAGCTGTCCGGAAGTTTTACCTTCTTTAAGATACAGCATAACTTTTACACGGTCATTTTTATCCGCTAATACATTTCCGGAAATTATACCTTCATCGATCTTGCTTCCTGTGGAGAATGCAAAAGTCAGCGGAACCGTGAGAGTATTGCCTCCATTGACATCCTTCAGATCTTTTCCTATAAATATTACATATGTCCGGTTAATGTCGAGCGCTTTTGAAAATCCAACCTCGACTTCCTTTCCGCTCCAGTTGAAATCCGGATTTCCTTTTGGCTTTGGTGAAATGAAAAATGATTCTTCAAAACTTCTTCTGTCAACATATTCATTAAAGACGATCCGGACGGATCTGCCCTTGAAATTCACTGTTCCGGGGCGTGGAGTTATAGATCTTATCTCCGGCGGGGTTCTGTCTATCTCTCCTCCGCCGGGAGGAAGCTGATTTGCACAGGAGCTCAATATGATCAACAATAAAAACGTCAGGCATTTCAAAAATTTCAAATCAGATATGTGTATTATTTTTTTAATTTTTATAAAAAAGGTTAATATATTAATTATGATCCAAGTGCCTTCGTGTGTTTTTTAGAGATGAAGCTATTTCATTTTCATAGCTTTGAATTTTAGTATCACTTTTGTCCCTTTGGAAATATTATTTTCAAATTTAATTTCTGCTTTCATGTCATCCAGGGATTTTTTAGTAATAGCCAGACCAAGTCCCATGCCTGTTGATTTGGTGGAAAAGTTAGGTTTGAATAAATTATCCATGACTGAATCCTCGATCCCGCATCCGTTATCGGTGATTTCAGCCATGACAAATTCACCATTAACATCTTTGTAATCATAGGTCTTTATATCAATAATGCCGTCAGTCTCTATAGCCTGAATTGAATTTTTTACAAGGTTTTGCAGTACCCTGTTTAGTTCCTGTCTGTCAGCGTAAATATTTTTTAGTCCCCGGCTCAGAGATATACGGAATTCTATATCAGGGGCAAGTTTATAAAGTGATACCACTTCCTCAATGATCTCGTTGAGATTTACTTCTTCATAATTTCTTCCGGAAAGTTTAGCAAAATCGGAAAACTCTGTTGCTATATTGTTTAATTTATCTATCTCATTGATAATGATGTTTCTGGTTTTTTTCAGTACTTCAGGAAAATTATCTTTGGTTCCGTTTCCGTTATTATATACTTCATCCAGATGCTGAATGGAAAGTTTCATAGGTGTCAGCGGATTTTTGATCTCATGAGCAACTCTTCTTGCAATGTCTCTCCAGGCAGCTTCACGTTCCGCTTTTTTCAGTTTATCTCTCGAATTCTCAAGTTCCATTGACATATTGTTAAAAGATTTGATCAGATTTCCTATTTCATCTTTCGTCCCCGGCTCGAGTTTTACATTCATATCACCTTTTGAGATCCTCTCGGTTGCATTTTGGAGTTTGAGTATAGGTCTTGAAATCCTGTAAGTGAGGAAAGTTACAAATACGAGAAGAAGAATAATGACAATAATGTATATCCCGAAAACAAAAGTTAAAATTTCAGTAAGTTCTTCGTTGATCTCATTTTGTTTGTAAAGAGTCTGTGAAGACATTATGCCAACAAGATTATTTTTTGCATCGAAAAATGGTTTATAGCCAACTATAAATGAAAGAATGCCGATACCTTCGGTTTCCGAAAAAAAGTCTTTCCTGAGATACACTATATTGTAATAAGCTTCAGCGTCAATTCTTGTATCCAGAAGATCAGATCGGTAAAGTTCGTCATTGGTAGTGGAAACAAGTTTGGTTCTGAGAAACAGATTGAAATTCTTATCAGACCTTTTCAGTGAATTTGTTAAAAGATTGCTCTGATCTTTGTTCAGACTGTCAAGACCGGAATATTTAGCCTGACTGTTTGTCATACTCTGTGAAAAAAGATTCAGATCCGAGACTATCTCATTCTGAAAGTTATAATCATATTTATCTTTGATAAAACTCCTTGTATAAATTGCAAGAAGAACAATTGGTATAACTGAAACTATAAAAAATGATGCAAATAATTTTTCTCGGAAGTTAAATCTGAAATCCCTGAGTCTCAAAACTATGAAAATGGAAAATATAGAAACAAATATCAGATACAGAAACATGGTAAATAAAATGAACTTCAGATAGAAAAATGTTGTAAGTTTGAAATCATTTCTCTTGAGACTTATAGAAAAAATTCTTTCCGTATCAGTGCTCTTGGTCTGAGGTGAAACAATATAAAAAGTTCTGTATCTGTCATTATTGATGATTTCATATCTCCAGTCAGATTTATCTTCTTTGTATTTTACTGTTTCTCTGAAGGCATCAAGTGACAGGGTGTTTGTTTTTGAAAGATCCTGATTAGTGGATGTAATGATCTCTCCTCCGAGATATTCCGTAATTACAGGTGTTGAGATAAGTTTGTCAAATAAATTATCTCTTGTGTAATTTCTGAAAAGCTGCATTGAAGAATGTGTCAGGAAATTTTTTGATTCATACTGAACGGCAATAAGCAGATAGCCAAGATTCGTTTCATACTGTGTATTTTTAAGACCTATTCTTTCAATCGGAACAATACCCAGATAATATTTTTCATCCTCATTTTTTAATATTACAATTTTCTCAGAAGTAAAATAAATATCAGGTTCCTCATTGCTCAAATTTTCATCCGATTCATCTGAAATATCCAGATCAATTTCTTCTTCTATCTCGTTGTTTTCCTCTGAATAACTGGTGTCTTTTAAGTCATCATAAATATCCTTTTTTTTGAAATAGTTGGTTTCAGAATAACGTGATATGGAATCGGTATTCATATTTCCCGAATTGAAAATAAAATCACTGATCAGTTTTTTGTTAGTATCAAGAATTATGACTGCGGTATTGAAATTTTCTTCACTGAATTTACTGTCAGCCCAGATGGAAAATGCCATTTCAGGAAATTTGTTCTTATCTCGAATACTGGTTTCAACCTCAATGTCTTCCGAAAATTTTGACAATTCTGTCATCAGAAGGAATTTTATCCTGTCATCATCTTTCTCAATAATTTTTCTCCCGATAAGCTCAACAAAATGTGTTTCCTGTGAAGTTATTTTATCCAGGAGAATTCCGGGAATGACAATTATGCAGAAAAGGATTATAAGCGAAAAGTTTTTTATTGAAAACAGGTTATAACTTTTTTTAAGCAGCATATTTCTGGCAAGAAAAACGCCGAAAAAGAAACTGAATAAAATAATCATTAACCGGTAAATATATTCAATTTTAAAATCATCAATAATAAGTGTGATAAACTGATTTAATACAAGAAGAATAAAAAGAACAATTAAGAAGGAATATTTTCCGAGAATTTTTACCGGTGATAAAATAAATTTTGAATTTTTTATAATAAGGATTATAATTGTCAGTTCAATTGTAAACATTGAAAAAGAAAACAGAAGAATTATTAATTGTATGATAAATAATTCTGTATTTGGAATTATGCTCGTCTTATCAAAGAATTTCACATTGGAATCAAAAACTATACTCTGAATCACTGTTCCGAATGAATAGATCACAACAAAAAACAATGCAATCAAAAAAAGATTAACTGCATGTGTGCTGAGTTTATTCTTTTGAATTCCGGAATTTCTCAGGGAATATTTTGACGCCTGGTAAATCCCATATATTGAAATTGCGAGTATGAATAATGAAGTGATAAGTAATTCACCTGTTGATTTTGCAATTCCGAATCCTGAAGAAGATGCAAAATATCCGGGAGAAAAGACCTCGGAATCAAAAATTCCCGAAGGAAAATTGAATTCCAGCCAGGCATATCTGAGGCATATCATAAATGCTGAAAACAGACTCACCTTAAGAAGTCTTGATTCAATTCTGCCGGTAAATTTTAAACCAATTATGAACAGAATCATCGTTAACCCGAATATTAAAACTGATATAACTCTTTTGGATAATAAATTAATATTCTGACTATGCGTAAGTTCACTGTACTTAGGAATAATAAGCACTCCGATAATATTGCCTTCAAGACCTTTTAGGTCAATAGTAACATTGTCATTTAAAACGGATGAATCCAGATCAATTTTTTCTGAAATGGGATCAGCCGGTACAAGCTCTGAGATCACATCAAATGCTTCGTTTATGTCGTTAAGAAGACCGGTATTCTGAAAGAATTTATTGTTGATCTGATATTTTATGTCGATCAGTCTGGAAGTAAGAATTACACCGGTGACCTGGGAATTATCATTCGGATCATGTACGGGTGAATAAATTATGAGGTAAGTATAAAAACCAATTTCCTTTAGAATGGAAAATTTTTTTCCGTTAACGCATCTCTGGAGCGAGTATATGTCTGAGTCCAGTTTCCTGCCTTTGAAAGCAAGCAGTTCAAGTCTTGTATTATAGATCTCAACCTGAAAATTATTATCAAGATTATATTTGAATAATTCTTCGAAAAGTCTTTTGGAGTCGCTTCTCTGAACATATTTGAGAAGGCTTGTATTCTGAGTAAAGTTCTCGGATAACTCGTTTAATTTGAACTGGTAATCATTGAACAAACCCGAGGCAATTCCTGATTGTTCACTGATCTTTTCCGATTCAATATCCTTCCAGTTGCTGTTGATGTTTGATTGAATGTAACCTGTCAATAATTGTATGACAATTATCCACACAAAAATTAAAAAAGCGATTAAAGTTAGAATCTTTAAACGCCTGTCAAAAAATTTACTTCCGCCGTTATTTATTGAATGTTTCTTTTCCAAAATAGAATTAATAATTCTTCAGGAGATTCAGACATATTTTTAAACAGGTTAATTTATTGATATCTGATCAATGTACCATTTGTTTCCGTAATATTTTAATGAGATCGCTACATCAAGATTGCGTTTACCGGAACCGATCATGTAGGTATAGGTACCATTTACAAATGCATAGGTGTTAAATCTGCTGGATCTTGTGTATTTGAAATTCTTCACCGTAAAATAATCCATGAAATTTATCAGTATCTGTTCGGCTTGAGCTGAACTGTAATAACCTTTGTCAGTACTGGAGATATTCAGATAAACCTGAGTCTGAAAATACGGTGTCATATAATTAACATTGTTATACAAAAAACCATAGCTGATATCTTTAAATGTTTTTTTACACAGATCATATTTTGCTCTGGTAGATTCATTGCGGTATTTTTTGTTTTTCCACCATTTATCCTGAGAATATGTATGGCCGGAGTTAAATAACCCTGCAAAGATAATAAATAAAAATAAAATTGATGCTTTTCTGAACATTAATTTGTCATTGAATAAACAAATTAGATAAATTTGATTGTTAATGCAATTTAGAAGAAGAAGAATTGGATTTTTCAGTTTAGATCCGTCGCCGGGGATGAAATTCAGATTTTTTCTTTAAAAGTGAAATATTAAATACTAGTCGGGGTTTTAATTAAAAGAAGACATAAAATTTTAAAAAGATTTCAATTATAGTATTGAATAAGATTTTGAATAAAGTTAATTTGCTGTTCGTAAAATTTTGCCGGGGTAGCTCAGCTGGTTAGAGCGTCGGAATCATAATCCGTAGGTCGGGGGTTCAAGTCCCTCTCCCGGTACAAATTTTTCCCTTACCTTAATATCAATATCATAACTCATCGTAAAATCAAAATTATCAAACAAATTTTATGGATTTTCATGTTTACTAGTAAAAATAAGGGTGTAATAATTTTATTTTTAACTTTTTTATCCGGATTAAATTTTAAAGCAATTCAACTTCTTTGAAATTTCTCATTTTCATGCAAATTCTTAAAAAGTACACATTGTGATTTTGAATGATAAATCAATTGATTAATTTTTATATATAAGCTATCTTTGTAGCTTATCAAATAAAAATTTAATTGTCATGTCAGAAATAACATTAAAAGCTAAAAAAAGAGAAGATAGCTTAAAAGGTACTTTGAATCAGCTAAGGAAATCAGGTGTCATACCGGGAATATATTATGGTCACGGCTCTGAAAATATAAGTCTTTCAGCTACAGAAAAAGATCTCAGACCGATCATCTATACAACAGAATCACATATTGTAAATCTGAGCTTTGAAGGAGATACTGCAAATTACAGCTGTATTCTTAAAGATGTGCAGTTTCATCCTGTATCAGATCAGCCTCTTCATTTTGATCTGTTTGCTTTGAAAGAAGGAGAGACCATTACCATCGAGGTATCAGTTCATTTGGTTGGAAACGCTATCGGAGTTAAAGACGGTGGAGTGCTTCAGCATATTCTTCACAAGCTTCAGATCGAATGTCTTCCTAAAAACATTCCATCTCACATAGATGTTGATGTTTCAGCTTTGGGTATGAATGATTCAGTAAAAGTCAGTGATCTTAAACTTGAGAATATCAATATTCTTAATGATGAGAATTCTTCAATTGTTGCTGTTGTACCGCCTACTGTCGAAAAAGAAGTAGTAGCGGATGAAACTGAAGAACCGGCAGAACCGGAATTAGTCTCCAAGTCCAAGAAGGATGATGAAGACGGCGATTCTGATAAAGAAGGTAAATAATCTTTTTGATCATAATAAAAGATATTTAATTAGTGAAGCTGATCATTGGGCTCGGAAATCCGGGCTCAAAATACGAACTGACCAGACATAATATAGGATTTATAGTTTTAGACTTTTTTGCATCGTTCTTAAATATAAAATTTTCGGAAGGCAAAGGTGACTGGCTCGAAGCCAAAGGTAAAATCGGCAGCGAAGATGTTTATCTTATTAAGCCTACTACTTATATGAATAACAGCGGAATAGCTGTTGCTGAATTCATAGAGAGACATGAAGCTGAGCTAACAGAAATTACGGAAGAGATTGATCTGAAAGATATTCTCATAGTTGTAGATGATTTTCAGATACCCATTGGCATGATAAGAGTAAGAAAAAACGGCAGTGACGGAGGACATAATGGTTTGGCAAGTATCATCTATCATCTTGAGTCAGATGAATTCCCGAGGATGCGGATAGGAATAGGTAAAGAGGTAGTTCCTTCTAAAGAAGAATTCATAGATTTTGTTCTGGGAATCTTTGAAAAGGAAGAGATCGAAATATTAAAAAAGATGATGCCGTTTTATATAGACTGCATGAAAAGTTTTGTTACTGATGGATTAACTAAAACAATGAATAACTACAATAAAATATTTATTTGATAAATGCTTTTAATTACCATACCTGATTTAAAAGTTTACTCCCCAAATTACAATTGTCAGAAATTATTTTATTCATTCCTGCAATCCGGACACAATCATTTTAACAATATTAAAAAAACAATAAGTTTTAAAAAATCAAAACACAAAAAATGCGGAAATATTTATTAAGTATTCTACTTGTGATCATAGCCCCGGTTATGTCATTTGCAAGTGAAGCTAATTTAAAGATTCCCGAGCTAAGTGCTGAGCAAAATCAATTACTGATCTATGGTATCGGAATATGTTTGCTTGGTATTGGATTCGGACTCTATCAGTTTATGGCGGTAAAAAAGTTACCTGCACATAAATCAATGCTTGAAGTGTCACAGATCATTTTTGAAACCTGTAAGACATATCTTCTTCAGCAGGGAAAATTTTTACTTATCCTTTTTGTATTCATCGGCGCATGTATAGCTTTTTATTTTGGCGTGCTTCAGGAGGAATCAGCAGGTGGTGTAATACTTATTTTAATGTGGACCGTTATAGGTATCCTCGGATCTTACGGGGTAGCATGGTTCGGTATCAGGATGAACACACTTGCAAACAGCCGTATGGCGTTTGCTTCGCTTGAAAGAAAGCCTCTTAAACTTCTTACCATTCCTCTTAACGCAGGAATGAGTATCGGTGTGCTTCTTATCTGTGTTGAGCTTATAATGATGCTTATAATATTTCTGTATGTTCCGAGAGAATATGCAGGCGCAAGTTTCATAGGTTTTGCTATCGGTGAATCACTCGGCGCTTCTGCTCTTAGAATTGCCGGTGGTATTTTCACTAAGATCGCTGACATTGGTTCGGATCTTATGAAAGTTGTTTTTAAAATTAAAGAAGACGATCCGAGAAATCCGGGCGTTATTGCAGACTGTACAGGTGATAATGCTGGTGACTCTGTAGGACCAACTGCTGACGGATTTGAAACTTATGGTGTTACAGGTGTTGCTTTGATCAGTTTTATCGTTCTTGCAATTCCGGGTATTGAATTACAGGCTACCTTGCTTGTATGGATCTTTGTTATGAGAATATTAATGATCATTACTTCTATCGCAGCTTTCTATATTAACGGAATAGTTTCAAAGATCAAATATACCGGTAAGGATGAAATGGATTTTGAGGCACCGCTTACAGCGCTTGTCTGGATCACATCAATTTTATCTATCATAATTACTTTTGTAGCAAGTTATTTCTTAATAGGTGATCTTCAGGATGATCTCTGGATCACGCTTTCAATAATTATCAGTTTTGGTACTCTTGGTGCTGCTCTTATTCCGGAGTTTACCAAAATATTTACTTCCCCGAAATCCAAACACGTTGATGAAGTTGTAACCGCTTCAAAAGAAGGCGGAGCATCTTTAACAATTCTTTCCGGTCTTGTAGCCGGTAATTTCAGTGCGTTCTGGCTGGGAATGGTATTCTTCGGTTTAATGTACGGAGCTTATGTTGCATCAGGATCTATTCCCGGAGAAATGATGGATTATCATACGATCTTCGCATTCGGACTTGTGGCATTTGGTATGCTTGGTATGGGTCCTGTAACTATTGCTGTTGATTCCTACGGTCCTGTTACGGATAACGCCCAGTCTATTTATGAATTATCACTTATTGAAGAGAATAAAGAAGAGAATGAAAAAGCTATCGAAAAAGAATTCGGATTCAAACCTGACTGGGAAAAAGCAAAACTTTATCTCGAAGAAAATGACGGAGCCGGAAATACATTTAAGGCAACAGCGAAACCTGTTCTTATCGGAACAGCTGTAGTTGGGGCTACAACAATGATATTTTCGCTTATCCTTGTTTTGAAAAATGTACTTGGTGTCGAACCTGAGACTGTCTTGAATCTTTTAAATCCATATTCAATTCTCGGATTCCTTTGCGGAGGTGCAGTAATATACTGGTTTACGGGCGCATCCACACAGGCAGTTACAACGGGTGCATACAGTGCTGTTGAATATATCAAGAAGAATATCAACCTTGATGAGGACGCAGATATGAGCGCTTCTACAGAGAAGTCCAAGAAAGTTGTAGAGATCTGTACTAAATACGCTCAGAAAGGTATGTTCAATATCTTTATTGCAATTTTCTCATTTGCAATAGCATTTGCTTTCATGTCAGCTCCTTCCGGTGGTGATAATGCTCCGGCATGTTTCTTTATCAGTTATCTGATCTCGATCGCAGTTTTCGGATTGTTCCAGGCAATATTCATGGCAAATGCCGGTGGTGCATGGGATAATGCAAAGAAAGTTGTGGAAGTTGATCTGAGAGAAAAAGGTACACCGCTTCACGATGCAACAGTTATCGGTGATACAGTAGGTGATCCTTTCAAAGATACATCTTCAGTTGCATTGAATCCTATCATTAAATTCACAACACTTTTCGGTCTGCTTGCAATGGAAATTGCAATTACCGAATCATTCAGAGATTCTGCTCCTATGGTCGGATTGGTATTCCTTGTCATAGCATTATACTTTGTATGGAGATCATTCTATAAAATGAGGATCATAAAAGAAGCATAATATATAGTTTGTAGAGTTCTTTGAGTGTTTTGAGTGCGGAGTTGGTGAATAAATAAGAAATAGAAATAATATAAAAATATAAAAGAGTGTTCAGAAATGGGCACTCTTTTTTAATTGATAATTGACAGTTGATAGTTGATAATTGATAGTTGAATCATATGTTGAAAGTTGCTTTTACCCCCGGCTGAGTCCGAAGAGTGGCGGAGACTGCGCCGTGGGAAGAAATATTCAAAATACATCTTTGAATAGTTTTACATCACTGAATTTATTTATTAACATTAAAGAAAAAATAAACATAAATAATGAAGTTAAAAAAATAAATAATA
>JAGQWH010000134.1 GCA_020437545.1 Ignavibacteriota bacterium | reverse complement strand
ACTATCTATAATAGGACCTTCCCTAACTGGTCCGCCACGGCGGATTGGGAAGGAGTATGGTTTTGAGACAACCTCACCCCAAACCCCTCTCCAAGGAGAGGGGCTTTCTTAGATATAAGCTGGATTGCAAATGTTTATTGACATAGTTAGTCGCAGTGAATTTGCTTGCGGTTAATGTCATGCTCGGTTTTGTGTTTCGTTAATAGCTGAGATTAATCAAATTCTATTTATACTGTCATTTCGGTATCCCTCCATTTCTCTGCGGAGTTTTCCGCATAGAAAGTAAACTATGGACAAAATGTATTTGGCGGAATAACTTTGCGGGGACAGGAGGATGTTGAGGCGGGATTATTCGATGAAAGCGATTAAAAAACAGGAAGATATGTACTTAGGACAAACTTTGAATTACTTGAAAGTATTTATACTTGAAATTGAGCTGATGTTGAATTTTGGCAGCAAAAGCTTAACTTTTAACTGTTTAGTTCTCTAATAAGTGAATGGATTTGAATCACGGATTAATCGGATTCCACAATGGCATGGATTTAGTTTAAGCTTTGAAATACAGATAGATAATCTGTGAAAGGTAATCTGTGGAATCCTTAAATCCGTGTGAATCAGTGATTCAAAGATGTTTCAGAGCCGGCATAGAGTTCAATTGCTTTTTCCGGATTGCCTTCATATGCCATTTTGTAAAAAGCGATCGCATTTTCTTTGTTCTTTTTTAAGTCCATTATTTTGAATGTTAGATTTTCAGAAATTTAATTTTAATGCAAAATAATAATAATATGGAGTTTACTTAATTTTTATACAGCTGAACAAGATATTTTCATCTTCATCTGTTGCTGCTTTATCTGAATATGGTATCAATGACAATATTTGTTTAAAGCCTGCTTTTATCAATAAAGCCGTAAATTCATCTGCCTTGTAATTCCGTATGCTAATAGTCTCAGTTTCTTGTTCAGTTAATTTATCCATTTTGTATTTCCGGTAAATATAATCGGTAGTCAAAATATTCTGCTTTTTATCAAATTCAGATCTGGAAAAAAATTCGATCTTGCTATTTTCACTATTTACAACTTCACGTCTATTTATCATTCCCCGGAGATCTGATTTACATGGTGTTTCGATCTCCAGAATTAATTTACCTCCCGGGTATAAAACTGAATATATACTTTTTAATGAATCCATTACATCCTTGTCATCAGTAATAAGTCCGAATGAACCCGATGGAATAATAACCAATCCGAACTTCTTTTTAATTGTCATATTCTGCAGACACTGATGATAAATAACCGGATCGAGATTCTTCGAAACACATTTTTTCTTTAAACTTTCAAGCATTTCAGAAGATGCATCCATACCATCTATATTAATTCCATGTTCTAATAATGGAATAAGAAATCTACCGGAACCGCACATAGGTTCAAGAACCGGATGATTACTTTTCTGAGCTTCATTTAAATAAAAGTTAAATGATTCAGGCTGAGCAAAAGGTTTGTCCAGATCATAAAATTCAGTGCATAATTTTTTATATGAATCTATAAATTTCATCTCTTAATGATAATTTCAAGAATTTATTTTAGAGCAACATTTCTTTGATTAAGCCTGAGAATATTATATATATCATAGATTGTCCGGGATTTATTGATTCAGCTTTTAAACTATTCATAGGAACATATCAATTATATTACTTAAATCTAAACTCATTATATTGAATCAATCTTTTTTGCAAAAGCAATTACATGACCGTCAAAGTCTGAAACATAACCAACAATATCACCCCAGTCTCTTTCCTCTATACTGCTGATCTCTTTCGCACCGGCTTTCAATGCTGCTTCATATGATTCTACAATATTATCTACAAGTAAGTATAATTCACATCTTGGAATACCGTTTCCGGATTTTGGATGTGGAGTCTTGTCTTTTAAAATATTCACGATTCCTTCTTCAGGCATTAAGCCAAGTTTTAGATTGTCAGCAAGTGTATATTCGGTCATCCCGGGAACATCAAGATCAGGTTCTTTCTGTAAAATTTTTGTATAAAAGTCCCTGCTATTGTTTTGATCAGATACATAAAGAATTATTTCAAAATGTGAAATTGACATATAGTTTTTACATTAACTTAATTTTTACTCCATTATTATCAATGACATAGAAAACGCCGTTTTCAATCCATAGTGCATGCATTTTATTTTGTTTGATATTTTCAGCATGATCGAGATCGATACCTATGACACTATTCTGATAAAAAGTGCTGATCTCTTCGACAAGCGAATGACCAACTACAATTTGTTTGGCTTCTGCATACTTCAGGATCTGATCCATTTCCTGCTGACTTATCTCTTCTTTTATCAATCCTCTGTACCAGTAAGGACCTGTTTTCGAACTGTTGGCAAGTCTGACTGTTTCTGTATCTGAAGAATCAGTCCGCTTTCCTATATTTTCCCTTACTTTCTGATTGATCTCTTCTAAACTCAAACCTGAAACAGCCAGGTCAGTACTTATTCCGCCATGAACGAATATTATGTCTCCGATCTTTTCAATGACGTTTTTTGTTCTGAGCCATCTTCCCAGTTCAGTGTTTTCATTGAATAAATTTATATATGGTTCATTGAGAAGCACTGCGTTTTCAATATACTTATTCCTGACATACCTTGTATCGTTATACAGATTCATGATCTCATGATTTCCGAGAATGAAGTGGACTTTTCCACCGGCTGCTTCGGCTTCCTGTTCAAGTTTGTAAATAAGCCAGAGAGTTTCCATTACATTAAATCCTCTGTCAAAAAAATCACCCACAAGTACAAGATGACCGTTACCAAAAGTCCAGTCATAGTTTTTATCAATGACACCACTGCCTTCGAGAATTGATTTGAAAGCAAATATATTTCCTTCAATGTCAGATATTGCAAGTATCTTTTCGGGAAGGGGATAGAGAGTGGGCTGAATTTCATGATCTTCCATTAACTCAAAATGAAAAAGATTTCTGTCATCAATACTGCAGGTAAGTTTCGTGTTACTTTTATCAAAAAAAACATCTTCATTAACAGCAAGACCTGAACCTGTCATTACAATAGAACTGACTACTATGCTGTCTCCTTTGTAAAATACATAAGGTCCGTCCATGGAGGCTTTTGATGAATCCTCTTCCTGATTAAAATATTTATTTTCTTTAATGTGAGCAAATGCGGCAGAATTTGAGATCAGAATTGCAAGAATCAATAATCTGAATATATTTTTCATTTGACTTAAAGAAAGATTTAAAGAATAAATTTAATTAATCATGCAGTCACTTACAATTATATTATTTCCTATTATACCATACAAACTTTATTATAAAATTTATTGACTTATGTCATACTCGAAAATAATATATTTGAGTAATTTGTATCTGTTATTATTAAAAAGCTAAACGGAGTTTAGCTTGCAATTGCGTTCCCAAACTGAGTTTGGGAACGAGCATGCTAATCTAAGCAGAGTTTCTTAAAATTACGAATTACAAATTACAAATTACAAATTACAAATTGCAAATTGCAAATTGCAAATTACGAATTACACAATACACAATACACAATACTTAATACTTAATACTTAATACTTAATACTTAATACTTAATACTTAATACTTAATACTTAATACTAAATACTTAAAAAATGACATACAAAACAATCTTCGAGCCATTCAAAATCAAATCGGTTGAGCCGATATTTATTTCAACACAGGAAGAAAGAGAGAAATATATAAAAGAGGCATTTTATAATCCTTTTTTATTAACATCACATCAGGTGATGATAGATTTTTTGACAGACAGCGGTACTTCCGCTATGAGCGCTAATCAGTGGGCCGGGATAATGATCGGCGATGAATCTTATGCCGGGGCAAGCAGCTGGGAGCATTTGCATTCGACAATCAAAGATCTTACAGGTTACCATCACATTCTGCCTACACATCAGGGCAGGGCAGCTGAAAGAATTCTATACAGTGTGCTCGGCGGAAAAGGAAAAACATTTATCAGCAATACACACTTTGATACTACGCGCGCCAACATAGAATTCTCCGGAGCTGAAGCACTGGATATTCCTATAGCGGAATCTTCGCAACCGCAACTTATCCATCCATTCAAGGGAAATATGGATATTGAAAAACTTGAAATTCTGATAAAAGAAAAAGGTGCTGAAAATATCGGGTGTGTTATATTGACAGTTACAAACAACAGCGGTGGAGGACAACCGGTCAGCATGCAGAATGCAAAAGACATCAAAGCAGTCTGCAGTAAATATGGTGTTAAGTTTTTTCTTGACTGCTGCAGGATAGCTGAGAATGCTTATTTTATAAAGCACAGGGAAGAAGAATACAAAGATAAAACTTATAAACAGATAGCACAGGAAATGTTTTCGCTGGCAGACGGCGCAGTCATGAGCGCTAAGAAAGACGGGCTTGCAAATATGGGAGGATTTCTGGCGATCGAAGATGAAAAACTTTCTGAGAAATGCAGCACGCTGCTGATCATTACGGAAGGGTTTACTACTTACGGAGGACTTTCCGGGAGAGACATGGAAGCTATCGCTATTGGTTTAAAAGAAATATTCGAACCGGATTATTTACGTTACAGAATTAAAAGTACTGAATATCTTGGTGAGCATTTGCATAAAATGGGTGTGCCTCTGATGCTGCCGATTGGCGGACATGCTGTTTATATTGATGCAAAAGAATTGTATTCTCATATCCCGGTTGATCAGTATCCCGGACAGGCGCTTGCTTGTGAATTGTATATAAAAGGAGGAATCCGTGCAGTTGAGATCGGTTCGGTAATGTTTGGTAAATACACCGACAAACACAAACTTATTCCTGCTCCTATGGAACTCGTGCGTCTTGCGATCCCGAGAAGGGTTTATACTCAGAGTCATATTGAATATGTGATCGAGGTCTTCAGGGAAATAATGGAAGATAAAGATAGTGTAAGGGGAATGGAGATCACTTTTGAGACATTGTTTCTGAGACATTTCACAGCACATTTTAAGAAGAGCAGTTAATTGTGTTAATTGTGTTAATTGTGTTAATTGTGTTGATTGTGTTAATTGTGTTAATTGTGTTAATTGTGTTAATTGTGTTAAATAGCAAAGTAAGTTTAGTGAGTTAAGTGATCCGTGTCGGATCGTATAGTTTGTAGTCTTTAGTGTAATATTTAATGATAATACTATTCTTGAAACTACCTCAACCCTCCCTTTCCTTTGCAGGGAGTGTCTCAAAACTTCGTCCCTGCTTACCAATTCGCCGCGGCGAACCAGTTTGGTAAGCAAAAACTTGCTATAATTGGACCTTCCCAAACTGGGCAAGCTGTCCGAAAACGTTATTTTGCCTCTAAGGCTCGAAGACTCTAAGATAAAAAACTTTAAAAAATAACTTCTTTGAGCCTTTGAGTCTTAGAGGCAGAGTAAATGTAATTGTTTTCGGACAGTCTGGGGGTTTGGGAAGGAGTATGGTTTTGAAACACCCTCGCAAGGCGAGGATTCTTTGATTTCTATGGATTGTTTAAGCCTGTGTTCTGTAGGATTTTTTAGAAATAGTTTTTATATATGCCGATAACACTTTTCCCAATCCTCAATAGCGCGACCCTTGCTATGGGGAGGGATGGGAGGGGTTTGGTAGAATTTAGTCTTATGAACTTAATAAACTTACAAACTTGTCTTCATAGTTTTTATTTATTATGATTTTTCATATTTTTAGTTCAATTTTAAATTCAACAAATATTATTGGATCCGGAGATTACTGAAGAAAAATTTTTAAGAAAAGGATTACTCTTCGCAGCGTTGTTTTTTGCACTGGCCGGAGCCGGCCTGGCTCTTTACGCTACTAATCTTACATTCAAACTGACTGTCTCCGGGCTTATAGATCCGAGCGGCTGTTCATTCAATGACTGGATCACATGTGATACAGTTCTGTCTACAAGTCTTGCAAAGATGTTCGGAGTACCGGTTGCCTGGTGGGGATTTTTATATTATCTGTGGGCATTTTTTACAATAGTATTTGCGATCATAAATTCTGCTAAACCTTTCGGGAAAGCCTGTGCTGAAGCGGTGCTTTTCATATCTGTAATATCTGTCCTGTTTACATTTTTTAAAATTTATCAGCTGATATCACTCGGTGTGATCTGTCCCGTCTGCGTAGGAATGTATATCTCAAATTTTGCTATTTTATTATTCCTGATGCTGTCTCTTAAAATAAAATTAAAAGATATCTTCAGCTTTGAAGCAAACTATTTAAAAAGGATCTTCAAAAAGAAAAGTCCTGAAGAAATGTCTCCTCACCCTATGAGATTCGGAATAATATTCATCTGGCTTTTTGCAATGGGATTTCTGGGATTGATCTATTACGAGAATACTGTAGTCGAACTCAATCCGTCAAAGATAAAACTTATCTTATATGAACATTACAAACAGGAGCAAATCAATATTAATACAGAAGGCGCACCGGAAGAAGGAAATCCAAATTCAAATGTAAAGATCGTTGTGTTCAGTGATTTTCAATGTCCATCCTGTAAACTACTTGCTTCAAATATGAAGGCGATCATGCTGGATCAGAAAAATGATTTTAGTTACAGTTTCATTAACTATCCGCTGGACAGTTCCATCAATGAAAACGTAAAACATGAGCTCCATAAATATGCCGGAATTTCTGCACTCGCAGGTGTCTGCGCTGCGGAGAAGGGAAAGTTCCGGGAGTTTCACGATGAACTATTTGCAAACCAGACAAATCTCAACAGAGAATTTCTGATCGAGACAGCCGTGAAATTAGGAATGGATGAGAATGAATTTACCACCTGCATGGATTCGGAGGAAACCAGACAGAAGGTTCTCAGCAATATTAAAACAGCAAAAGATGCAGATGTAAATTCAACTCCTTCTTTATTCATAAATGGCAGGAAAGTAAAATACTGGAACAGTCCAGTAGTGATCAGGGCGATAATCAGGGAAGAAGTAAATTCAGGAAAAAAATAAGTATAAATTTAATTCTTCTCAGATCATTCTTGTTCATGATGCACTATACGCTAATAAGATAAAGATCAAAAGGGAATTACTGATTCAGACAGCTAAGGATCTTAGAATGGGTATGAAAAAAATCAATGAATGTATTGACTCAGATCAATCAAAAAAAATAACAGCAGAGCAGATAAATAAAGTTAAAACAGCAGGAGTAAGCGACATGCCTTTTCTTACAAAAACTGAAAAAAAGTGATATAACAAAATAGTATTGAAATGAAAAAGGCTATCATTGAACTGGAATTGAAAAGGGAAGGGAATTTATGTTTAATTTTCAATGTACAATTTTCAATGTACAATGTACAATGTACAATGTCCAATGTACAATCCGTCGAGGCGAAGTGTAAATTGTGTTAATTAGTTTCAATTATGGCTGATTACATACTTTATTAACTTTGCAATCCGAGGCGGCGGATTACAAAGTTTACAAACCTCATGAAAGACAATCATCAATATTCAAAGATCATGCAGAAGAAATTTTTCAGTTTAGGGCACCTGATAGAAAATACACCTTTGCTTGAAATTGATTTTAATTATAAAAATAAGACCAGAAAAATTTATTCCAAATATGAAAGTCTGAATATGACAGGAAGAATAAAAGACAGAATGGCATATTACATTTTGAAAAAATCTTATGAGAATGGTCATATAAAGGAAGGTGATAATATTGCCGAGGCGACGATCGGAAATACAGGCATATTTTTTCGGCAATCGGAAGAGCTTTAGGATATCCTGTGAGTATATTCATGCCGGACTGGATGAGCAGGGAAAGAGTTGATCTTATCCATAGTTTTGGAGCAAAGATAATTCCTGTCACTAAGGAGCAGTGAGGATTTGTAGGAAGTATCTCACTTGCTGATGATATGGCTTTAAATGAAGAGAATGTTTTTTTACCGCACCAGTTCTCGAATGAAGGCAATGTCAGTGCTCATTATGAAACTACCGGTCCGGAGATCTGGTGACAGCTTAGTTTCAAAGCACTGAAACCGGATGCATTCACTGCAGGAATTGGCACGGGCGGTACTATAATGGTTACGGGTAAATTTTTGAAAAAAATGAATCCGGATATCCTTATCCATCCTTTGACAGGCTTGTATTATTATTTCATTGCAGCTCTGGACATACATGGAAATTACAGTCCGGTTGCAGTGACGGAGGCTCCATCCACATCTCTGGATCTGACAATGTTCATAGAAGGATTTTATGATGCAGGAAGTAATATGCAGGTCAGTGATTCAGTAAGTGTTGAATTAAGAAATTCAATTTCGCCTTATGCGATTGCCGGTCAGACAAAGGGAGTAGTTACATCTGAAGGAATGGTAAGGCTGTACTTCGGGAATATTGCAAGCGGCAATTATTACATCACAGTCTCACACAGAAACAGCATTTCCACCTGGAGTGCAAATTCAATACTGATCATTTCAGGCGGACTGAATTCTTATGACCTCTCAACAGCAAATACACAGGCATATGGAAATAATCTGACTCGTGTGGATCTTTCGCCGGTAAGATTTGCTATCTACAGCGGTGATGAAAATCAGAACGGCATAGTAGATCTTTCGGATGTAGTGAATGTTTCGAATGCTGCAGGTTCATTTACAACAGGTTATGTACCGACTGATATGAATGGTGATGGTGTTGTGGATCTTTCGGATATGGTTATTACATCGAATAATGCGAGCGCGTTTATTTCTAAGATCGTTCCGTGATAAAGTTACAATCCGAGGCGGCGGAGTGGACCGGGAAGGTTTGTTTTTGCTTCAACCTCACCCCTTGCCCCTCTCCGCCGGAGAGGGGAGAAATATACAGTCTGGGAAGGAGCAAAATAATCCACTGAGACTCATATCTTTGCCGTTGGCTGAAGCCAATGGGAATGAATTGAGATTCAGAATAAAAATTAAAATCCGCAGCGGCGGATCAGGTCAATCATCATAGCCGTTGGTTTTAGCCGACGGCTATGATTTGGCTAATCACGCATGATTGGCATTGTCTTTAGTCGACGGTTTTGATATCCCCTGTAAGCAATTTCTCAAATTTCTCAATCAGCCAGTCCGGGGTTTCAATATCATTCCGGATTTTTTTTATTTCATTTATACAAACCTGAATTTCTGCTTCGTCCGGAATTTCTCTCTGCTTTAAAAGTTTTTTGTAGTAATTAAGAAAATTGTAATCCATGATCTTTTCTTCTTCGGTAATGTCAGAAGTTGTTTTCAGATATCTTCGTGTATTGTCCAATGCAAAATAAGCCTGTTCCGTAAATTCCAGTTCATAATACAAATTCAACAGCAATAATTTCACATCTCTTTTAAAAATAAACGAATCATATTTTACCTGAGATAAATATTCCAGGCTTTTTTCAAAATTACCTTTTCTGAATTCAAGTTCGGCAAGAGAAAAATTCATCATGCTGTTTTTTAATGAAGGTTTGAGTTTATCCGAATGTTCATTGATGAATTTTTCAGCCCAGTTAAATTCTTTTACATCGAGTGCAGTAAGGACTATGTTCCTGAATAAAACAAAGCGCATATATTTATCTTTCCTGCTGTAGCTGAGATCATTTTCAACCAGTTTCTTAGTCAGATCGAAATGTTTCTGATCATAGAATTTCAGCTTTTCGGGATCGGAAGTTTCCCGTGATTTTTTTATATAAAGATTAAATAATTCTCTGAATATGATAACTTTTTCTTCACGGGAATAGAGGTCCATATTTTTAAAAAAATATTCTTCAGCTTTTTCAGCCCGGTCCTCTTTTCCGTCATCATAAATTGCTTTATAAAGATAATAGTCTGTCAAAAGAATTTTTAAATAAGGCTCATTATCAGTCCGAGAAAAAATTGAATCAAGGTCAGTTGCATTTACAACTTTTTCAAACAGTAATATATTTTCTTCAGAATTATATGACTTTTCAAAAATATAATTATTCATCATAGCCCTAAGACTTTTTAAGAGAAATAATCCGGCACTGCTGTTGGTTTTATAATCGTAATATTTTTTAATCGAATCATAATTGTGATTTTCAGAATGATATTTCATTAAAAGATCTTCATATTTAAATCTAAGATAAAAATATGAATCAAGACTTAATTTTTCAGGAATTAACTCTTTATCAAGTTTCTTAGCCAGCTTTTCAAATGAGTTGGTCATACCCCTTTTCAGAAATTGCTCCATCAGTGAAAATGAACCTTCGATCTCATTTTCTCTGCTGTTGAGCACAATCAGAAAATCACAGGCAGCATCAAACAGGTGATAAGCTGCCAGAGTATATCTTGCCTTGTCAAATTTTTTCCCGGGAAAGATAGATTGATAGATCTTTTCATCTTTAAATTGTGGACTGCTGAATTCAGGATAGAATTTTTTTATAGCTTTCAAATATGAAGTTACATCACGTTTTCTGATCTGTATAGGAGATTTGATGTAAGCTTCGAATTCATTTAATTCCTTTTTTGAAAATGTCTTAAGAAGATTAACAATGTTGGTATTTTGCATGAAAAGCTAATATTTTTTGTGTAATTAATGTAATGTGTAAATTTACTAACTGTATTAAATATATAACAGATAACGGTCATGATTGTTCATAGGATAAGCAAAAATCCCGTAATAATCTGAAAAACTTGCTTTGCCGGTTAAACAAAATAGTCATAATTTTATGAAAATTTAATTGAATTTAATTTATTTGAACAGATGAATTTAGGTGATAATTACATTACTGAGATCAGAAAAAATAAGAAAAAAATTTCGGAGTATATGCAAAAGATGAAATTGAATAGTGATATTGAATTCAATGATGAGGCAATGACAGAGTTGGTAATGATCAGCGGTTATTTTGAACTGATATTAAAAAAACTTAATGGGAATAAAAAGTTAACTGAATGCGAATGTAAAAAATCAGAAGACATGATCTCAAGAATAAACACATTAATAATTAAAAAATAATTT
>JAGQWH010000133.1 GCA_020437545.1 Ignavibacteriota bacterium | reverse complement strand
CTACCGACATTCCGTCCCTACGGGACGTGTATTTTATATATTTTAATGCTACCGACATTCCGTCCTGACGGGACGTGTATTTTATATATTATAATGCTACCGACATTTCGTCCTAACGGGACGGATATTTTATATATTATAACGCTACCGACATTCCGTCCCTACGGGACGTGTATTTTATATATTATAATGCTACCAACATATCGTCCCTACGGGACGGGTATACCCGCCATCTGGATATAAACTAGTTATATCCGCGGCAAATACGGAAATTTGAACTTTGGACAACCTGACTTCAGCGGATCATTTAAAATCATAGTTAAATATGAATTGAAATTTTCATAATTACTCCAATTAAAGTTCTTGCCCGCATAAAAATTTTTATAGTATAAATTAATTACAAGTTTTATATTAACTGTTCACAAATTTTTTAAAAAAATACAAAAATCAATTAATGAATAATCTGATATTAATGCTGAAGGAAGTAGCAATCAACATTCACTGGTCATGGAATAAAGATGCAGTTGAACTTTTCAATGAGATCAATCCCGATTTCTGGAACTGGTCGGGGCATAATCCTGTCAAACTTTTAAATGAGATAAATCAAAACTATCTCGAATTTATTATCGAAAAGAAAAATCTCGGCAGCAGGGTATTAAGTCTTTATGCTGAATATAAAAATTATCTGAAAAGAGATACTTACTTTGATAAAAAATATTTTAAAACCGAAAGTCCGATAATAGCATACTTCTCAGCCGAATACGGTCTCACCGAATGTCTTAAAACATATTCGGGAGGTCTTGGTGTTCTTTCCGGAGATCACCTTAAGTCTTCTTCCGATCTCGGACTGCCTCTTATCGGAATTGGTCTGGCATATCAGTATGGATATTTCACGCAGGTAATTAACCGTGAAGGATGGCAGACAGAGAATTATGAATTGAATGAATTTAACCATCTCCCTATCTCGCTATTAAGGGATGAGAATTACATACCTGTAAAAGTATCGGTAAATTTACCCGGAAGAACAGTCTGGCTGCAGGTCTGGACTGTAAAGGTCGGAAGAGTGAACCTGTATCTTATGGATACTTTCATTGCCGAAAACTCAGTAGATGACAGAAGGATCACCGATATTCTCTACGGCGGTGATGAAGAAAAGAGAATG
Organism: Ignavibacteriota bacterium; assembly: GCA_020437545.1. Classification (GTDB taxonomy): domain Bacteria; phylum Bacteroidota; class Ignavibacteria; order Tepidaquicellales; family Tepidaquicellaceae; genus JAGPCH01. The sequence continues at coordinate 9,829 of JAGQWH010000133.1, read as the reverse complement.
ATGCAGGAAATAATTTTAGGCATCGGTGGTATTAGACTGATAGAAAAACTCGGACTGGATATCAAAGCTTATCATCTGAATGAAGGTCACTCTGCGTTTCTTTGTTTCGAGAGAATTAAGAATTATATGAAAAAATATAATGTCTCATATTCAGAAGCTAAAAAGAAGTGCTACAATTCAAACATATTTACCACGCATACGCCCGTCCCTGCCGGGATAGATATTTTTACTAAAGACCTGTTTGTGAAATATTTCAAGTCATATGCGGAAAATGAACTTGGGATGAGTGTCGATGAATTGTTTTATGAAGGGGATCTGAATAAAGGAGACAATAATAATCAAAAATTCAACATGGCATATCTTGCAATTAACAATTCCAATTTTATCAACGGGGTAAGTAAGCTTCACGGTGAAGTTTCAAGGAAAATGTGGGAATTGCCAAAATCACGTACACAGATCGATCATATTACTAACGGTGTCCATACAGCAAGCTATGTTTCCAGTTACACAAGTAATCTTCTGCGTAAATATTTTACGGACAACTGGTTATATGAAGAAGATATCTGGAAGAGATTCCCTGAGATCTCTGATGAGGAGATATGGACTTTAAGATTACTGAATAAATTCAAACTTGTAAATTTCTGCAGGGAAAGAATAAAAGAGAAATGGATATTCCTTGGAGCCGATAAAGTAAAATTAAATGAAGCTGACAGCATTTTAAATCCTGAGACACTTACAATAGGATTTGCAAGGAGATTTGCCACATATAAAAGAGGCACTCTGATATTCAGGGATCTTGACAGACTCAAGAAAATTGTAAAAAACACTTCAATGCCGGTTCAGTTCATATTCTCCGGCAAAGCACATCCCAAGGATGAAGGCGGAAAGAATCTGATCTCGGAAATAATTTCATATACCCGTGATAATGATCTGAAAAACAAAGTAGTATTTCTTGACAACTATGACATAAATGTTGCAAGGCATCTTGTCGAAGGCTGCGATATCTGGCTCAATAATCCGCGAAGACCGCAGGAGGCATCAGGTACCAGCGGTATGAAGATCATAGCTAACGGGGGATTGAACCTCAGCATACTCGACGGATGGTGGGATGAAGCATACATGCCGGAAAACGGATGGAAGATCGACAGCGTGATGGATGATTCCGTATCTCAGGAAGATAAGGATAAACTTGAAGCAATGAGTCTTTATGATACGCTTGAAAAGGAGATCATACCATTGTATTATTTAAGGAACAGTAAAGGCGTTCCAGAAGAATGGATAAAAAAGATAAAATCATCAGTAAAAAATCTTGCGGGATTTTTCAGTACGCAAAGAATGGTGAAGGATTACTGCGATAAGTTTTATATGAAAGTTAAGTAATTAATATTTTTTTTTTCATAAATTAATTCTATCTTAATACAACTTTCAATTTTCAAATTCTTAAAATTATTTACTCTTTATATGCAGTTATATTTTTAATATATAAGGAGTAATTTTTTTTCTCATAGTTAACTTGAAAATCCCTGGTATTCTGTTAAAATTAAATCAAATATAAATTTTTATAAATTTAAATAATGTAAAATGAGAAAAACCTACACCTTCATCAGAACAATTTTAATAAATTCATTTCTGATATTTTTATTCATCCTTTGCAATGGTGTATTTGCACAGGAAAACGTCGGCGGACAGCCTATGAGTTTTTTGCTTGATCTGAATTCAGATATAAATACTGTCACTATGCCGGAGGTAGATGCTCAGAGATTACTTGAGGAAGATGCTGCAACAGCCGGAATTCCTGACATTCCGCTCAGATATGCCAAAGTACTTGATACGGATCTCAATTTTAATAATTCAGGTACCTGGACTAACTTACCAGACGGCAGCAGGATCTGGAGACTTGAGATAAGATCAGAGGATGCAAAATCCCTGAACCTTAATTATAAAAATTTTCACATGCCAAAAGGTGCAACGTTTTATGTTTACAATCTTAACAGAAGCATGGTATTAGGCGGTTTTACGGAAAAGAATAATTCAAAGGACAGACAATTTGCTACTGCCACTACAACAGGTTTTGTTACTATTGTTGAATATTATGAACCGGTTTATTCAAAAGGAAAAGGCAGTTTTACTATATCACAGGTAATTCATGCTTATAAGGATATAATGGGATTCAGTACGTTTCTTGAACTTCCGTGTAATATAAACATTAACTGTCCGATCGGAGCGCCATGGGTGGAACAGAAAAGATCAGTTGCAAAAATGACATTTCAGCAGGGCGGAGGAGGATTTTTATGCACAGGTTCTCTCATAAACAATACTTTACAAAACAGGACACCATATTTCTTAACAGCTCAGCATTGTGAATCAGACAACTGGAGTACTCTAGTTCTTAACTTTAATTATGAATCAGTTACATGCAGTTCATTACAGCCCGGTTCATTTCAATCTGTATCCGGTGCAACTTCAATAGCCGAGAATTTTGATACTGATGTAAGATTACTTTTATTAAATAATCAGGTACCTGCTAATACAAATTCTTACTTCAACGGCTGGGACAGATCAGGAGCCGTTCCTCAAACCGAAACTGCAATTCATCATCCGGGCGGAGCGATCAAGAAAATCTCCGTGGATAATAATCCTGCAACTAACTCCAACGGTTTTGGAGGAAGGCTTCCAAGCGGTTTCTGGCAGGTGATATGGGATGAAGGAATGACAGAAGGCGGTTCTTCGGGATGTCCTTTATATGATCAGAACGGAAGAGTAGTAGGACAAAATCTTGGCGGAATACCCGGACAATGTGAGAATCCTCAGAGTGTTACAAAAGTATTTGGAAAATTTTCTGAATCCTGGGCGCACGGCGGAAGTTCTACAAATCAATTAAAAGACTGGCTGGATCCGAATAACTCTAATGTATTAACTCTCGATGGAATGGATGATATTACCGGAGTTGCACCCGTTTCAAATTTTACTTCAAATACTCAGAATCTACCTATAGGCGGTGGAAGTGTGAATTTCTTTGATCTTTCCACTAACAACCCTGAAAGCTGGAGCTGGAGTTTTCCCGGAGGAACACCTTCTACATCCACAGATCAGAATCCGACAGGAATTTCTTATACAGCTACAGGAGCTTATACCGTTACGCTTACCACTACAAATTCATTCGGCTCGAATATGATGACAGTCGTAAATTATGTTAAAGTCGCCGGAGTACCGCTGACTGCATTCAGTCTCGAATCACCAAATACAAATACTACAATAATGGTGTCTCAGAACGATCCGACTTTAGTTAATTTTATCTGGGGGTCTTCTACTCCCGGCAGTTCAATAAGCTATTTATTCAAAATTAAAAAAGCAGGACCTTCATCAGAAACAGTACTTCAAAGCAACAATAACGGTCTTGATACAATGATAAGTTTAAGAAAAAGTTATCTGGACAGTCTTGCAGTATCTTTTGGTCTGACAGGTGATTCGGTAAACTGTACATGGAGAGCAGCTGCGCTTAACGGTCTCGATACATTAAATACTACACCATTTGTAGTTAAAATCAGAAGAATTCCGGTCGGTATAAATCAGATCTCTTCTGTAATACCCGATAACTTTAATCTTTACAACAACTATCCAAATCCATTCAATCCAAGTACAGTCATCAGGTTTGATATTTCAAAAAGTCAGTTTGTAAAGCTGGCTGTATTTAACATGCTGGGCGAGGAAGTAACAAATTTAGTAAATGAGAACTTATCACCGGGAAGCTATTCTGTAGATTTTAATGCTTCTTATCTTTCCAGCGGAATGTATTTTTACAGGATCGAAACACCCGGATTTGTTCAGACAAAACGAATGGTTCTTGTAAAATAGAAACCGGTGATCTTTAACTTTTAATTTATTCAAATTATCAGGGACTGTTGAAAATTATTTAACAGTCCCGCTTGTAAAATAAAAAACATTTCAGAATTCTTTAATATTATTAAACATAAAAAAAACATGAAAAACATTATTGCTACTTTTATTATGGTACTGGTAATAGGTATCATAATTTCAGGTACAACAACACAAAAAGACAATCCTTTACTGGATCAGCTTCCGCCTGAAAATGTAGGGCAGGACATAAATCAGATCCCGACCCCATTTGTCAATGAAATTGACAGTGAAGGATATGATAACTTCAATATCGGAACTGACTTTGCCGAAGTGCACATGGTCACGAATCCGAATAATCCTCTGCAGTCTATTGCAGCGTGGAACTCTACCGGCGGAGCTAATGCTTATGCCACAATTAACGGACTGGACTGGTTTGCAACTCCAAGTCCGAACTGGGGTCAGCAAATGAGAGGAGATCCCGTTATGGCTTATGACAGTCTGGGAAATTCCTATTTTGATAATATGTACGGAGCATCAATTTTAGGAACAAGAATTGCCAAGACTACGGATAATGGTTTGTCCTGGGCAAATGTTGCTTTTGCCAATATTGGTAATGACAAGAACTGGGTTGCTGCTGATCAGACAGGCGGACCTTATAAAGGTTATGTCTATGGTGTAATGACCGGAGGAAGCGTTGTAAGAAGTACGGATTTCGGAAATTCATTTCAGAATGTTTATTTCGCAACTAACCAGTTGCCCGGTATGATGGTCTGCGTTGGTCCAAATGTACTCAACGGAGCAAATGTGCAGGGCGGATGTGTTTATGTTGTATCAAACACAGGAAGTTCTACAGCGCCAAACTGGACTTTTCACAGATCTACTGACGGCGGTACAACATGGAGCGCAAGGTCTACTGTAGTATATGCAAACTATGTTGGTACATTTGTCGGCGGAAGAAATTCAGTTGAGAATATGAGAACCAGACCATATCCGATGATCACCGCTGATAACAGTTACGGTCCTTACAGAGGAAGACTTTATGTTACCTATGCATCGAATTCTCCTGCAGGTGACGGAAATAAGCCTGATATTTTTTCAAGATATTCTGACGATCAGGGAGCAACATGGTCAGCAGAGACCAGAGTAAATGATGATGCAAACTCAGCAGCTCATAATCAATGGTCACCGGCTAACTGGTGTGATAAGATAACCGGAAGACTTTATGTTCAATGGATGGATACAAGAGACTGTCCTACAAGTGACAGTTGTCTCATCTATGCTACATATTCTACAAACGGAGGAGCATCTTTCGTAACAAACCAGGCAGTATCAAACAAAAAATTCAAGATCGACTGTGCTACATGCGGCGGCGGCGGAACACCAAAATATCAGGGTGATTACAATGCAATTTCTTCTCATGGTGATATTGCTACTGTTGCATGGACAGATTGGAGAGCAGGATCTTTTGGAAATTATATCGGTTATTTTCCTGATTATGCAGTTAAAACAAGTGTCCCGGCTATCAGTTTAACCAACGGACAAAATGCAACATTTAAAGTTTCTGTACCAAGCGTGAAACTCTATTCCGGAAAAGTGAAATTCACTGCTTCCGTAGATACACTTCCTGCTTCAGGAACTATTGCTGTTTCTTTTGTCGGTAAAGATTCTGTTACTTCATTTCCTGATTCGGTGACTGTGAGAGTCGAAGCAATCGGTACTGTCACACCGGGAAGATATTCGGTCAGAGTTGTCAGCAGAGGAAATAACGGAACACCCGCTCATTACAGATTAGTGGATGTATATGTAAATTCTGCTTTGGTAAGTGTAGAAACAGACAGACCTGGAATTACAAATTTTGAAGTTAACGGAGTTTCATACAGTTCAAGACAGGAGTTTATATTTACTCTCGGACAAAATATTACTGTAGCTGCTATCAGCCCTAGAATTCTCGGTCTTAATCAATATGTATATACAAACTGGTCAAACGGAGGAGACACATCGCAAACGATCACTGTAAGCTCTAATCTGAATCTGACTGCATTTTACAAGATACAGTATAAACTTAATGTGAATTCTACACAGGGAAATACTTTCGGAGGCGGAATTTTCTATGACTCTGCAGGTAATGCTACTTTTGGAGTGAATTCAAGAGTGATTGTAAACGGAGGAACGACTTATTATTTCAGAGGATGGACAGGATCCGGGTCGGGTGCATATACAAGTCCTGACAGTACGGGTATAGATTCGGTCATTACTATCTCCATGACCAATCCGATTATTGAAGCAGCAAGATGGACAACTACCGTAGGAATAAATCAGTTGTCATCTGTAATACCGGATAAATTCAATCTGTATAATAATTATCCGAATCCATTCAACCCGAGTACGGTAATAAAATTCGACGTAGCAAAAAATCAGCTTGTTAAGATTACTGTTTATAACATGCTCGGTAAAGAGGTTTCAAATCTTGTAAATGAAAATCTTGCGCCCGGAAGTTATTCGGTGAATTTTGACGGAGCAAATCTGTCAAGCGGTATGTATTTCTACAGAATAGAAACACCCGGATATTCCAAGACTATGAGAATGATACTCGTAAAGTAAGAAAGAAGTTTTTAACAAAAAATCCCTGTGCGGTTAACCGTACAGGGATTTTAAGTTGTATTATATTTAAATAAATATAACTAAATTATTCAGATTTTTATAAGAGTTGGTTAGACAAATTTCTGACTGACTCTTATTTTTTTAAAATATTCAATAACCTAAAATTTTTTTAATGAACAAATTAACAAATTTTTTTAGTCTTTTAATTATTTGTTTGTGCGTTAACATTTCCAACGCTCAGTATTCAAATAATTCTTATAATGAATTGCCTACATCTATAGCAATTCAGCCGGATAACTATTTTACTTCTCCTGCCGGTGTTTTAAGTGAACCTGCTACAGTAAATGGATATGATAATTTTCATCTTGGAACTGATTTCGGTGAGCCTTCCATTGCTACCAATCCGAGGGATCCCAATAACAGCATTTGTGCATTTAATATAAACAACTATTACTATACTCTGAACGGATATGACTGGAATAAGGTGAGTGTATCATTTCCGGGATTCTCAGTTTTAGGAGATCCTGTCATGGCATTTGACAGTATTGGAAATGCTTATTATGTTCAGCTTTATCAGAACGGCTCTACTTACGGGGTTTGCATAGCAAAATCAACCAACAAGGGAGTTTCTTTTTCCGCAGCATATAACGTAGCCGGAACTACTGTCGGGCTTTCTGATAAAGAATGGATTGCTGCTGATATTACCAACGGTCCGTATTCAAATAATCTGTACATAGTATGGAGACAGTTCGGCTCTTCAGGAATGAGATCAGTAAGAAGCACTGACTTTGGAGCTACATGGAGCGCTCCGCAGACATATACCGGAGGACAGGGAGCATATGCGGCTGTCGGAGCTAACGGCAGCATACAGGGAGGCAGCGTTTATAATGCGTCATTAAACGGAAGCTCGATTTTAGTTAACAGATCAACTGACGGTGGTGTAACCTTTGGAGCACAGAATGTTGCAATATCTTCAATACCGGGCGGAATCATCTGTGCAGGGAGATATACTGTTAAAAATTGTATAAGAACTGACGGTTTCCCGAGAATGGCAGCTGACAACAGCTATACTTCTTCAAGGGGAAATGTTTATGTGGTCTATTGCGTAAACCCCCTCACAGCAGATATAGCTGACATCAATTTTGTAAGATCTACCGATTATGGTGTAACCTGGTCACAACCTATCAGAGTAAATGACGATAATACAACTACTGACCAATGGATGCCGGCAATCTCATGCGACAGCAAGACCGGAAAAATTTATGTAAGCTGGTTTGACTCAAGAGAAGATCCGGCAAATAATCTCCTTACAAAAATTTATGCGTCTGTATCTACAGACGGTGGTCAGACTTTCACTGCTAATGCTCCTGTTTCCAATGCATTATTCAATCCGAATAATATGGCAGTCGGACAGCCGGGCGGAGAAAGATATATCGGAGACTATCACGGAATATCTGCAATAGGAAATACTTCATATGTAGTATGGATGGACGGAAGAAATAATAACCTCGGAAGTTATACAGGTTATTATCCTGATTTTGCCATGACCACAAACAGCTCTTCTGCCAATCTTGGTAATAATGACAGTACAAAAGTAGTGGTAAAAGTACCATCAGTGAACGGACCTTTTACGGAAAGAGTAAGATTCTCTGCTGCTATTGATACAGCGCCGACAAGCGGAAATATCAGTTTCGCATTTCAAAACGGCAAAGACTCTATATCATCTTACCCTGATTCTGTAACACTTGTTATTAAAACTAACGGAAGCATTCCTCCTAAAAGATACAGAGTTTTGATTAAAGGTACCGGAACAAACGGACCGCCGGTTCACAGCAGAACAATTGATCTTTATGTGAATACAGCTTTGCTTACCGTAGCTACCAGCAGACCGGGAATCACTAATTTCAGCGTGAACGGTGTTACATATACTCAGAAACAGGAGTTTGTTTTTCCGCTTGGTACTAATGTGACTGTAGCTGCTATCAGCCCGAGAGTTCTGGGATTAAACAAGTATGTTTATACTAACTGGTCTAACGGCGGTGATACTTCACAAACTGTCACAATAAATTCTAATCTTGATCTTGTTGCAAATTATAAAATTCAATACAAGCTATTAGTGAATTCCACTTTCGGAACAACTTTCGGCGGAGATGAATTTTACGATTCAGCTTCTACTGCTACTTTCGGAGTTAATTCGAGAATTGTTATCAGCGGAGGTACAACATATTATTTCAAAGGATGGAACGGCTCCGGTAATGGCTCATACACAAGTCCGGATAGTACAGGACTTGACTCCATTGTAACAATTACAATGGGTAATCCTCTTTCGGAAGCAGCAAGGTGGTCTACTACAACCGGTATCAATCAGATCACTTCACTTATCCCTGAAAAATACAATTTGTATCAGAATTATCCGAATCCATTCAATCCTGTGACTAATATCAAATTCGATATTATCAAAAGCAATAATGTGAAAGTCATCGTGTATGATCTGCTCGGAAAAGAAGTTACAGTTCTGCTGAATGAAGTTCTTCAGCCGGGATCTTATAAAGTCGATTTTGACGGAAGCAGACTCTCAAGCGGGATTTATTATTATAAAGTTGTGACGAATGAGTTTACGGATATTAAGAAAATGACGTTAATTAAATAATTTTATAAAGTGTATAGAGTGTGTGGAGTGTGTGGAGTGTGTGGAGTGTGTGGAGTGTGTGGAGTGTGTGGAGTGTGTGGAGTGTGTGGAGTGTGTTGAGTGTGTGGAGTGTGTGGAGTGTGTGGAGTGTGTGGAGTGTAGAGTGTGTTGAGTGTGTGGAGTGAGTAGAGTGTGTGGAGTAGGTTGAGTAGGTTGAGTAGGTTGACATTAATATATTTACTTAAACCTCAGAAAACGAAAAAACTAACTCAACTTAATCAACTAACTTAACTAACTTAATAAATCAACTAATTTCTAAAATATGATAGGAAAGATCACAACAATAATCTTATTTGTAAATGATGTTCCCGGAGTAGCAGAATTTTACAGGGATATTCTCGGATTTAAAATTATAGATAAAATAGATCCAGAGTGGACTGAATTAGACTGCGGAAGCTGCATGATAGGATTACATAAAATTGGTAGAGCGGGAAACGTAAAAAAGGAAACCGGGGTAAAAATAGCTTTCGGGGTGAAAGATGTAGCAAAAGCCAAGGCATTGATCGAAAGCAGAGGTTGTAAAATGGGAAAGATCGTGACATTCGGAAAATTAAACTTTTGCGACGGAAGTGATCCTGAGGGGAATAAGTTTCAGATCTCAAACCGGGGAATGGGAAAGTAAGTTCGTAAAGTTTACAAAGTTCGTAAAGTATGTAAAGTTTAAAAGACATACTTGAAAAA
>JAGQWH010000132.1 GCA_020437545.1 Ignavibacteriota bacterium | reverse complement strand
AAAAAATATTTATAGTAATTTAATTTGTATTTTAATAATAATATTTCTATTTTTGTCCACTCAATTTTATTAAAAAACTCAAAAATCTAAGGAGAAAATTATTTCAAATTTTTCTTTAATATCTTATTTTCACAATTTAAGTTTGTTCAAATATTTACCCCTTAAATATTTATTTCATAATTTAAATGTGAAGGAGAATCCACTCAAGTAATCGTAAATCATTAATTTCCAAAAATTTCCACCTTTTAAATATTTCCATAAATTAAAACCAAAAACACAATGAAAAAAAGCAATTTAATTGTTTTGATCGCATTTGTTCTATTGACTTCTTTCTCGGCAAATGGTTTTGCTCAGACAGATGAGATGATTCAGAATCCGGTCTCAAAAAAAGATGTAATTTATACACCGTCAAAAGTGTATCCAAAGGTTCAAAAAAATGATCTGTTCAAAGCTCCTATCACTGAGCTTGATGCAGTCAACGTTTATGCAGTAACAAGAACAACAGGAATTACTTATACTCCTATCGCCGGAAACAATATCTCTTCATGGAGAAGCGGTGCAGGAGCTGATGATAATTTAAGTAATGCAGTACCTATCGGATTTTCTTTTGTATATAACGGAGTAAGAGTTGACTCATTCTTAGTTGGAACAGGCGGCTTTATCACTTTTAACATTAATACTCCTCATGATGGTTCAGACGGTGGTGCTTACAGTTGGGTAAACTCATCTTTCTCATCATCAACAGACGGAGCAACATTAACTTTAGCTCCGATCTATGATGACCTTGATGCTTTATCTTTAACTAACATGACATATTTAACAACAGGTGCACCGGGATCAAGGATCCTCACTGTTCAGTTTGCTAATATGGCATTATACATTACTCCAAGTGTAGTCTTAAATTTCCAGATCAAACTTTATGAAAGCGATGGCCACATAGAATTTGTTTATGGATCAATGACTCCTGGTGCAGGTGCTTTTTCTTACACATGCGGAATCAATGGTCCGGTTATCAGTGCAACACCAACTGCAGCAGAGCTTTCAACACAGCAAACTGATAATACAAATACTTTCGGTGCAACTCCGCAAAATGCATTATCTGTAATTCCAGCTTCAAACACAATGCTTGCGTTCACAACACCTGTGCAGTCAGCACCTGCTTCACCTACAGCATTGACTTTTACAGGTACATCATCAACTACAACTACTTTGAACTGGGTTGATAATTCTTCAAATGAAACAGGTTTCCCTGTTTACATTTCTACCAACAATGTAAATTTCAGTTATTTAGGAACAGCAGCAGCTAATACAAATAATGTTCAGATCACCGGATTAGCTCTTAATACACAATATTATTTCCAGGTATGGGCTTCAAACGAGACAAAATATTCAGCAGCTTCGGCTAATGGAAATGTCACTACTTTGAATCTTACAAACCCAATGTCAGGTGCTTACACTATCAATCCTTCCAATCCTGCAACCGGAACAAACTATCAGACTTTCTCACAGGCTGATACAGCTTTGTTCAACAGAGGTGTAAGTGGTCCTGTTGTATTCACAGTTTCACCGGGCGTATATCCTGAGCAATCTTTACTCGGACCGGTCATTAATGTAAGTTCAACAAATACTATTAAATTTGTAGGACCTGTACTATCAGATGCAAGAGTTGTTGTAAAACCTGTCGGTACAGCAGCAGTAAACGATTATGCTATCGCAATCATTGGTTGTGACTATGTAACTTATGAAAACATTGACGTAGAAGACGGCGGTACATCCATCGCAAATCAGATCGAATACGGATACTATATTCAGTCAAACGGAACAACAGACGGAGCAACTAACAATACAATCAACGGTGCAAGAATAAAATTAGGCGGCAGCGGACAAGCTCCTGCATTCTCACACGGTGTATTGGTATCAAACAGCACATCATCAGAAGGAAACCACGGTAACAGAGTCTTAAACTGTACTATTGACAGATGTGACAGAGGTATAGCTTTCTTCGGTCTATCAGCAGCATCCCCTGATATTAATGGTGTTGTGAGCAATAATGTTCTTGGAACAAATTACTTTATCGGAGACAGTGTTACTACTACCGGTGGATCTGCAATCGGAATTATTACCAGTTACAGTTCTAACGCTCAGGTAAATAATAATATTATTACCAATGTAAAAGCAAGACATCCTGGCAATACTCAGACAAGTCCAATAGGTCTTTCTGCACAGAACAGTTCGGGTAATTTCTACAATAATAAAATAAGTAACATTATAAACGAAGGCACCAGTGCAACTTCAAGAGCAATTGGTATTTCAGGTAGTGGTTTAAGTCCTGAGATCTGTAATATTTATAATAACTTTATTTCAAATCTTTCAAAGACAACAGTAACTGTTTCCGGAACTCTTTCAGTGTTTGGTATAAGATCAACACAACAAGGCGGAGCCGGAGTTTGTCAGTATTTCTATAATTCAATTTATTTATCTGCTGCTGGAACAGTTCCTTATTCTTCAGTTTGTTTCGGTTCATTTGGCGGTGGTGTTCCAATGGTTACTTATGATAACTTATTTATCAATACTGTTTCCACTTCAAATGCAACAGCAAGAAGCGTTGCAATTCAGGATGGTAATACACAGGTAGCACCGGCACCAAGCGGTCTGTTATACAGTAATTTCAATGATCTTTATGCACCGGGAACAAACGGAGCAGTTGGATTAAATGGTTCAGCTACATTTAGAAATACTATGGCTGACTGGAGAAATAACAATACATCTGTTTCATTATCTCTGGATACAGCTTCAAGCAACATTGCAGTAAACTTTGTAAATACAGCAACTAATGATCTGCACTTAACAGGTGCTTCTATCGGAAATGTAAGTTTACTTGGTGATGTAGTATCAGGTATTAATACAGATATCGATGGTGACCTAAGAGGTGTTAAACCTTATATGGGAGCTGATCAGGCAACAGGATTCTGCGCATTGACATTAAAATTCAATACTCAGTCATGCCCAAGTCCGAATACTTTTACAATTGAGTTAAGAAGCACTTCATCTCCTTATGCTTTAGTTGAATCAAAAACAGTAACAGCAGGCGGTAACGTAGCAAGTGTTGTCAATTTCAGCAATGCAGTTGACGGAACTCCTTACTACGTTGTCATAAAGAGCGCTAATGCAGTTGAAACTTGGAGTGCAACAGGCGTTACTTTTGTTTCAAAAGCAGCTAACTATGATTTCACAACTAATGTAAATAAAGCTTTCGGAAGCAATCAGGTCATATCCGGTGGTATCGTTTCTATCTATCAGGGTGATGCTAATCAGGATGGTTTCGTTAATTCCGGAGACATTCTTGCTGTATACAATAATGCAATTTCATTTGTAAACAGCCCTTCTACAGACTTTAACTGTGATGGCGTGACTGACGTAACTGACATTATTCTTGCTTTGAATAATTCAAATGCGTTTGTTCAGACTGTAAAACCATAAGTAAAAGATCTTTAGATTTAATAATTAATCAGTAACAAAAAAAGGAACCGGATCACAATCCGGTTCCTTTTTTATTTTAAATATATTTGTTAAAGTATTATAACTTCTCAGTTAATTTTTTACAAGCCCGTTTATAAAATCGACAGCACTTATTCTTTTTTTCCCTTCCAGTTGCAATTCATGTATCTCTATTAATTTGTCCTTAGTACATACGAATAGTTTTTTATTATTTACGATAACTGAACCGGGTTCATTTTCAGACTTCATATCTGTTAAAGTTGATTTGAATATTTTTACTGTTTTATTATCCATCAGTGTATAAGCTGCAGGATACGGTGACAAACCTCTGATGAAGTTATGTATTTCAGTAGAACTCTTATTCCAGTCAATTTTACAATCCTGTTTGAATATTTTAGGAGCAGGGGAGGCGAGTGATTCATCCTGTGAAAATTCTATTATGTTACCTTTTTCTATTAGTCTTACAGTTTTAAGAACTAAATCAGCGCCAAGTACAGAAAGTTTGTCATGAATGCTTCCCGCATTATCATTCGGCTCAATTCTGATCTTATTCTGAAGTATAATATTTCCGGTATCAACTTTATCTTTAAGAAAAAAAGTTGTAACTCCGGTTTCTGAATCCCCGTTAATAATTGACCTGTTTATAGGCGCAGCGCCTCTGTACTTAGGCAGTAAAGATCCATGCAGATTGATAGAACCGTATTCCGGTATTGTATATACTTCTTTTGGAAGGATGCGGAAAGCAACAACGATTATAAGTTCGGGAGCCAGTGTTTTTATTTCATTGATAAATTTTTCATCTTTTAAATTATCAGGCTGAAGTACTTTCAGATTTTTTTCGAGAGCAAAATTTTTAACATCTGAAAAAGAAGTTTTAAGACCTCTGCCTTTTTTCTTATCCGGAACTGTCACAACAGCCTGTAAATCATATTTATTATCAAGTAAAATTTTCAGAGAGGGAACTGCAAACTCAGGAGTTCCCATAAATATTATTTTCATGAGTAGTAAAATTTTAATTATCGGAATGAATGAGCAGCGGGTAATCTGTTGTGATCTTTCCTTTACGGATCCTGTTTAGTTCTTTTCTGATCTCCTTTTTCTTTTCATCGGAAAAGTAATCAATAAATAATTTTCCGTTAAGATGATCCACTTCATGCTGAACGACTCTGGAGAGGAAACCGGAAAGTTCGATCTTTATCTCTTTCAGGCCAAAGTCCATATATTTAAGAAAGATCTTTTCAGGTCTTGTGACCATACCTCTGATATCAGGAATGCTGAGACAACCTTCTTCAAGTTCGATCTTACCATCGGATTCCAGAATTTCAGGATTGATCAGCACAAGAGGTTTTTCCTTTTTGTGTTCTTCTATAGTTGAGATATCGACGACTGTAACGGAAAGGTTGGAATTTACCTGAGGAGCAGCTATACCGACTCCTGAGGCATGATCCATGGTATAGAACATATTCTCGACAAGATGGATCAGCTTTGAATCAGCTTTGGTTACAGGAACGGTTTTCTTTCTCAGAATGTCCATTCCAAGTGTTGTAATAGGTAATTGCTTTGCCAAAAGTAATTTTTCTACAAATATACGAATATTGGTTTATTGTATAAAGTAACTTTAATGTTTTAATTATGAATATTATTTTCCTTACTTAATGAATTTATATTAATGCAAATGGAATCAGAACTTATTTCGATGACTGATCACTTCTGGAAAAAATTTACAGGATTAATTCCTGAAATTTTAATTAGCATTGTAATTTTAATTGCAACCATATTCATAGCAAGAAAATTATCAAGGTTAATCAGAAAAAGGCTAATAGCAAGAATAGATGATGAGCTGCTGGCAAATTTTATTACGAGAATTTCAAAATGGTCAATAACACTATTAGGCGTAGGAATTTGCCTTAACATTTTAGGGCTTACGCAGTTTGCGGGAGGACTTATGGCAGGCGCAGGAGTATCTGCTGTTGTTCTTGGATTTGCATTTAAGGATATAGGTGTGAATTTTCTGTCTGGTGTCATTCTGGCATTTAACAGACCTTTCATAATTGGTGATGTAATAGAATCAGATGGTATAACCGGAACGATCATGTCTCTTGATTTAAGAACTACAAAGATAAAAACGTTTGACGGGATCGAAATTTATGTTCCCAATTCGAATATTCTGAACAATCCGCTTTCCAATTTTAATGCAGGCGGATTGAGGAGATTTGAATATATTGTCGGAATTGATTATGACGCTGACGTATCCAAAGCAAGATCGCTTATACTTGATGTGCTTAAAGGAATTGATGACATCCTGGATGAACCGGCTCCCTTAATCATTGTTAACGAACTTGGAGCAAATTCAATAAATCTTAAAGTATTGTACTGGATAAATACAGATGAGGCTAAAGAAAGTTTACCTGTAACTAAAGGAGATGCCATTGAGAAATCATTGTCTGCTCTCAAAAATGGCAGCGTAAACATACCGTTTGATTCAATGCAGGTTCAGTTCAATAAAGGCATTCCTGAGATAGCCGTTAATATTTTAAATTCAGACAAAAAATAAATCATAAATATTTATAAAAAACATTTTAAAAAAATAATTCTTTTTAAACAGGAAAAGGAGATCATTACATGGCAGCAATAAAACCGGAAAACATCAGAAATATTGCTCTTACCGGACATGGAGGAAGCGGAAAGACAACTTTTGCAGAAGGGATTCTTTATGCATCAGGTGTTACAAACAGACTTGGCAGAGTGGAAGAAGGGAACACTGTCAGTGATTATCATAAGGATGAGATAGAAAAACAGATCTCAATTAATTCTTCTCTTCTTAATACTTTCTGGAAGTCTTCAGATGGTGTAGACATGAAAATAAATATTATTGACACTCCCGGATTTATGGATTTTGTGGGTGAGGTTAAATCAGCCTTAAGAGTAACTGACACTGCGATAATTATGGTGGATGCATTCAAAGGAATTGAGGTGGGTACGGAGTCAAGCTTTATGATGACAAATGATTATGACAATAATGTGATATTTCTTATAAATAAACTTGATACTGAAAATGCGAATTTTGATCATACCGTGGATCAGATCAAGGAAAGTTTCGGATCACGTGTTGCCGTTGTTCAGTTTCCTGTAAATGCCGGTGAAGGATTTGATTCCGTGATAGATGTAATGAGAATGAAATGGCTGAAATTTAATAATGACGGTAAAGGCGAATATACGGAAGAAGAGATTCCGGAGCAGCTTATGGAAAAGGCAAAAGAATATCATAAGAAATTTGTAGAGACCATTGCCGAAGAAGACGAGGAAATGCTTGAGAAATTTTTTGAGGAGGGTGAAAATCTGACTGATGAGGAAATTGATTTTGGTTTGAAAAAAGGTATGAGAGAGAAAAAATTATTCCCGGTATTTTGTATCAGCGCTTCCAAGAACATAGGAACTAGAGATGTACTCGAATTTATAAGTGATTATACAGAATCTCCTCTTGATAAAGAGCCTGAGATCGGAAGAAGACCTAACAGTCAGGATCCGATTGAGATACCTCCTAAGCCTGACGGAGAACCGACTATTTTTATATTTAAAACTGTTTCGGAAAAAAATATCGGTGAATTGTCTTTCTTCAGAGTCTATTCAGGAAAAGTACAGCCGGGACTTGATATGATAAATGAAGCTAATGGGAAGTCTGAAAGATTATCTCAGCTTTATTCTATGAACGGGAAGGACAGAAAAGAAATGAGCGAAGCTGTCTGCGGTGACATTGCCGGAGTTGTAAAACTCAAAGACTCACATACAAATAATACCCTTAGCTCTAAGAACTATCCTGTAGTTTTATCGGAGATAAGATTTCCACATCCTAATATGTCTCTTGCTATTCATGCAAAGAATAAAGGTGATGATGATAAGATCGCTACGGCGTTACACTCACTTCATGAAGAGGATCCGACATTTCTTATAGAATTTAATCCTGAAACCAGTCAGACCATTATAAGCGGTCAGGGGGAAATTCATCTGAATACAATTCTCAACAGGATGAAGAATAAATATAATTTTGAAGTTGATATATCTAATCCTAAAATTCCATACAGAGAAACCATCCGCTCAAGGATTGAAGATGTGGAATATAAACATAAAAAACAGTCTGGCGGCAGAGGACAGTTTGGACACGTTCATCTGAAAATTGAGCCAAGAGAAAGAGGATCCGGATTTGAATTTGCGAATGCAATTGTAGGTGGAGTTGTGCCAGGAAGATTTGTTCCGGCTGTTGAGAAAGGGCTGATAGAAGTATTAAACAGCGGTGTTCTCATTGGCTGTAAGGTTATTGATGTGAAAGTGACCTTATTTGACGGTTCATATCATAATGTGGACTCTGATGAGATCTCATTCAAGATAGCCGCAGCACAGGCATTTAAAAAGGGTTTTAAAGAAGCTCACCCGGTTATACTCGAACCAATTTACGATGTTGAAATAGTATTTCCCGAAGAATTTATGGGTTCCGTATCCGGTGATGTTTCATCAAGAAGGGGAAGAATTCAGGGAATGGATGTTTTTGGAAAACTTCAGAAAATAACCTGTCAGATGCCGTTATCTGAGATGAATGATTATTCTACAAAATTAAGATCTATGACACAGGGAAGAGGTTATTATGACAGGAAATTCTCACACTATGAGGATGTCCCGAAGGAAGTCGAAATGAAGATAATTGAAGAATACGAAAGAGAGAAAGCAGAAGCTGTTTAAATTCAGAGTAAAACTTTTAGCTTAACTGTATTAAAGTAAAAGCAGTTAAGTGTGTACAATAAAAGTATGAAATTATGTTATTTTGCAGATCCCGGAGCAATCAGATTGTCCGAATATTCCGGGATCTTCTTTTGTTTAATTCAAAAAAATATAAAGCCGGAAATTTATTTATCCCGGAAGTGGAAACTGTAATATGTATATTTAACTCAATTGATTTAAACGCTCTTAACATGCTTTCTTAATTTAAAAATTAAACTGTGTTAGAACTTTTTTCCCAACCGGACACATACGTAAGTTTACTTACACTTACTTTCCTCGAGATAGTACTTGGAATAGACAATATAATATTCATTTCAATATTAACCGGAAAACTACCTGCAGAGCAGCAGGAAAAAGGCAGGGTAACAGGGCTTGTTCTTGCTTTGTTTTTCAGGATTGGTTTACTGCTTGGAATTGCCTGGATTGCAGGTCTGGTAGAACCAATACTTACTATATTCGGATTTTCATTTTCCGGAAGGGATCTGATACTATTATCCGGCGGATTGTTTCTCATGATCAAAAGTGTTCTGGAGATCCATGATAAACTGGAAGGTGAGGAAGGTGTAGCAGACAGAAAAGTTGTTCCGAAATACTGGAATGTGATCTTTCAGATAGTACTTCTGGATCTGGTATTTTCACTTGATTCAGTGATCACGGCTGTAGGACTTGTCAAAGAAGTATCCATCATGATCATAGCTATAGTAATTGCAATGATAATAATGATAATGTTTGCCGGAAAGGTCAGCGATTTCATTCATAAGCATCCGACGATCAAGATGCTTGCATTATCTTTCCTTTTGATGATCGGATTACTTTTATTTGTTGAAGCATTTCATGTGGAAGTTCCGAAAGGATATGTATACTTTGCAATGGCATTCTCGTTCTTAGTGGAGATGCTGAATATCAAAATGAGGAAAAAAACTGAAAAACCTGTAGAGCTTAAGAAAAAATTTAAAGAGGAATAACTCCGGTTAGTTAATAAGTTTTTTAAGTTCTTCAATTTTCTTCTGATACCAAGTGATATCAACTGATTTAATTTGATAATTATCCTGAAGAAGTTTATCAATATCAAACATTGTATGTTTTTCGGGTTTAAGTTTGATTTTGTATATACTGTATGTGATCCCGATCAAATTGTTATATCTTTCTTTCATCTGAGAATTGATGTCCGTATTGTTTTTCATAAAGTGTTTTAAAGAATCCAGTGCATTAAGTCCTGATTCAAAATAGCCCATGTCATAATATATCTGAATCATGAGCATTTTCGAAAAAAATTTGAATAATGGTTCGGTAAGTTTTAACTTGCTTAGATACTCAAGTGCCCGGTCATTATTTCCTTTCTTTAACTCTATCCTTGCCATTGCATAGTTCAAAGCATTTTCCCGGTTTATGGATTCAACTTTATCTATGTTTTCCTTTACAAAAGTTTCAATGTATTCTATTTTTTCAGACATAAGAAATGAATTCAGAATATCCGCAAATGTTCGCATATTCAAACTATCCACACCATCTTTACCATATTTAATATTCTTCAGCTGAAATTTTCTGAATTCACCAACTTCCTTATAAAAACTTCCTCTGTCGTTAAAATAATAGTTTATGACAAAAGAAAGCAATCTGCCAGTGTGATAGTATCTTTCGGAATTCGAGTACTTTGAAATCTCGCTGAAAACCATTTTTTTCAGCTTTTTGTAATTCTCGAAATTTTCCGGCTGAAGGATCAGATCCATGAATTTTATTTCAGTATTTATAAAATCATAACTTACTTTATCCATAGATTTTATCTCTTTAAGAAAATTCTTAACGTTAAGATTATCAATAAAGCTTTTAGCCGGGTTCAGTTTTACTTTATGATTAAACATCTTCTCAATATAATTTATGATTGTTATGTCTTCGGAAAGATCCGAGATCACTTCGCAAATATTGTTAATGGTACTATCATAAAGTGATTTTTTTCTTTTTTGCGAGTTATTCCTGAGATGTTCAAAATTAGAATAATTATAATTAAGCTTATTCATATGCTCAAAATACTTCGAACCAAGATACTTGTAATTCTGATCCTTTTTTAATTTTTCGAATAGCAGAAGATAGTTGCCGTCAAGAAATCTTCCGGAATATTCGTTAAGCATTTTAAGTTTATTCTCAAAATCATATTCCTCTTTGTTTCTAACGGCATTTATTAAAAGGAATTCATTACACATTTTATAGAGAGAGCTCATCTGATTTCTCAGAGAACTGTAACTGAACTTATCTGAATCAAACAACTGATGATAAATATCTTTTTCCGTTATACTTTCAGCCCGGATCTCATTGTTATTTTTTAATATGATATCATAAAGTTTGATTAAAATTGAACTGGAATTAAAATACGGTGAAGCAAGAAACTTTCTGAATTCTGATTCCTCTGTTTCAGAAAAAGTAAGTATGATTTCTATGGCTTTTATTTTGAGAATGCTTTTTTTATTCATTTCAGAAAAATTTGGACTTAATGTTGGTAAAACATTTATAAGAAAAAAGACTATTTTATAAATCTCAAATTTTTATTTTAACGTAATAATCACGGGAGGAAAAAATCAGTCTTTGAGGAAATAAGAATATTTTTTCCGTGTTAATGTTAATCTCAAAGAATTAGGATTACAAAGGCATGTTATTCTAATGAGAAAAGTTAAACCAATCGCAGATTAAATTCCTGATCAGTAGTGACGGACAAATTCTCAGATTCAAATTAAGAAAAGTTATTTAAAAGGTTAT
>JAGQWH010000131.1 GCA_020437545.1 Ignavibacteriota bacterium | reverse complement strand
TATTATAACTCTCAGGTTCGGAAAATTATTGGGGGAGTGGATCAAGGTCTTGTAATTGACTTTCGCTCTTATGCAAATACCTCCCTTAATCATTATTTGAAAATTTTTGAAAATGGAATTGGATATTGTATGTACTCAAGACGTGATCTTTTCGGTTTAAAAATATACAAGACCACGAATTTTGGAGATAACTGGGCCAGTGTTTATGACAATTTCCAAAATTCGTATGAAATTGTTTTGAGCGACCTTGACATATCCAAAACAAATCCAAATCAAGTATGTATTTTTCGAGCCGATGTTGGTGTTCCAAAAAATTTGCATGAATAATTTTGTATAACGTAAACCGGCCAGGCAAATTTTTTGGTCACCAACATCAAACCCTTTGAATAGCGAAGCTCGTTTCTTCGACGGAGAAAAAGCAATCTCTGATTAAACAGATCTGAAATGTTCGAAACCAAAATTTAATATCTTGTTTCTGATATTTCTTACTTTTAAGTTACATCACCCCAAAAGGAACACAATAAATATGATTGATTTAATTTCCACTATAATCACTTTTAATTTTATTTCAAATTTTCATTTTCAATCCGCCTCAGCGGATCAGATTCATTTCATATAATTCTTAAATATGATTTATATTTTATGTAATTCATTTTTTGTTATTCTTATTTTTTAATTTAAATCATATTAAATCAGAAAGGAGGTAAAGACTTATGATAAGAGCGCCGACAAAAACAAGTGGGATTAGAAAAAATTTCTTTAATAAATATTATTCCGTATGACTGCCCGTCTGAGGAGTTTAATTAATTTATTATAAGAATATATATTCTTCTAACCCCAAAATTTTATTTTCACAACTTAACTCCATTTAATCTTTAATAAAATGAAAAAGATAATTTCCATTCCGGTTTATATATTAGTAACAGTTCTTTGTTCTATGTTCGTGGTTTCCTGTAGTGAGGATAGTCCGGTGACTCCTAATGAAGAAGGACCTTATCAGTTTGATAGTGCTAGGTATGAATATAAAGTGACACGACTTCAAGGTGAATTGTATTTTACCGGAGAATTATGGTCACAGGATACAAGTGAAGTATTTATAGTAAACCCTTTCAATCAGAGGTTTGTACATATTGTCGAAGGATTACCAACTTATTATTATGACCCAGGCTTTAATCCTGCAACAGTTTCAGGTTTCAGCAACAGCGAGGTCTATTTAGGAGGTTACCTTGAAATCGGGAATATTATTAAGCCCGGAATAAAGAAATGGAATGGTAGTTATCTTGAAGATTTTCCAATTGATCTAAACTTTAAAAAAACAACATTCATTAACAAGTCACTCATAAAAAGCTCTTCTGATATGTGGTTGCTTTGCAATAATGTAATTATCAGAAAAGATGGAAGTAAATTTCTCACATACACTTTAGAAGATACAGTTTCAAAAATACTTGATGCTTGTTACGATATTAACGGAATTCCAACTTATTCTCAAATATTTTTAAATTCTGATTTAGATTCAATGCAGACTATAAAAATTTACAAATTTTATGGTAAATGGACAAAAGTATTTGAAGCACGTGAAGAAATTTTACTTTATACTTATTCTAAATTTGACAACAACATTTGCAGACGCGATCTTCATAATGTTTTTCTATTTAATGGTTCGAATTTTAGTCAGTTTTTTAGTACAGATATACTTCGTATGTACAGAATTCAAGGATTTGGAGATCAAAACCTAATGGTGAACAGCGTAAATAGAGATGGTTATACCATATTTAACTGGAATGGTCTGAAATGGAGCCAAGAATTTTCAGTAATAGGTACAGGAAATAATATTTATCCAATAAATGACAATCTGTATTACTTTACTTATGAAAATGATACACAACAACATACAGATATAGTAAGAGCTTATAAAAAAAAGTGATTTTAAAATTTCAAATCATGAAAAATTTAAAAAATATTCTTTCAATAATTTTATTATTTATTTCGTATTCAAATACAAGCTTTTCTCAAGTATGGGAAGAGCAAACAATTAGTTCAAAAGGAACAATAGATTTCATAAACCCAAATATCGGATGGTCAGTTGTATCGGGTTCTCAGGGTTATAATATTTTACGAACTATGAATAAAGGCATAAGTTGGGATTCAATTTATGGATTCTCTTCTAGTTCAACATCAGAGAACATAGCAATTGATCTTGTTAATATTAATTTAGGATTTATATATTTTGGTGGAGAAGTGATAAAAACTTCTAATGGTGGTCAAAACTGGATAACTGTTTACAATTTCAATACAGACAATGACCCTAGTTTGAACTCTATTCGACCTTTAATTAAATTTGTCAATAGTGATACTGGGTATATATCATATACAAGATTTGATCTGATAGATGCTATTAAGATTTTTAGAACTACTAATAGCGGGACAACTTGGGATGAGAAGATGCACTATCCACCTGCTCCTAATCGTTACTATAAATTCTATGATTTAACATTTGAGAATAATAATCCTTCAATTGTTACATTTTGTGGTTATGCCGGATTTACAACTAACAGCGATATAAGATATTTTGGAGCACGGTCAACTAACGGAGGTGAAACATTTGTAGCTTTTGATGGACCTATAGCATCAAATACATATAAATTAAAATATATAAGTAATTTACCTGGACAAACTCAAAATTGCAGAATGTTAATGGTGGAATATAGAAGTAATTCGGATAGAGGAACATATTGCTACGATTTCATCAATGGAAATTTAGGATCAAAATTTAAAATTAATGATAATAGTGACATAGATAAAGTCGGTGGTTTCAAGTTCATTGATCAAAACTTTGGATATGTATATATAGGAAATGAACTCTACAAGACCACAAATTCAGGTGTAAATTGGAATGTGGAATATACTACCCCACCGTTTACAGGAACTAACAGAAATAGCCATTTTATTGAAGCTTTTGGAGATCAAATTTTTTTAGGGACTTATTCTGGTTCAATTTACACTAAAAAACTCACAACGAATTTCCAGACCTATTTCGACAACCAGTCCTCTCCCAGCTCCATTATTTTTGACGGGACACAATACGCTAGTCCGGGCACTCAATATTTAAGAGGCGGTTATTCTTCTTTATCCGCAAATGGTATTTTAAATCCCGGTCAGAGTAATGAAAGAATATTTTACAAATGGAGTGACGGATATTTTTATTCTAATCATGCTGCGGGATATTCAAATGGTTTTGATTTTTATTTTGACATGTCCGGTACTACAATAGCAAATTATTACAAAACCAAACAACTCTCTGAAATTTCATCAGCAATCGGAAAACCTGCACAAACAAAATCAATTAGAGATGTAACTGTAAATAATGTCACGGCTACTCATACTTTACACGAATCTATGGGTGGAATCTTTTACAGCAAGTCAACTGATTTTGGTTTGACATATCAAACCGAAGAAACTGTTAATCTTAACGATTCTTCGGGAACAGCTGACGGAAATAAGAATGCCAGTTTAAGTGTTATTGGAAATTCCGGTAGTACCGTTCCTATCACATTTTATGATGGAAATAGAAATGTTGCTGTCGTGTGGGAAAAATATAATCCGACAACAGGAAATATTGAAATTAAACTGGCAAGAAGAATTCTGAATACTCAGCAAACCGGATACGAATGGAAAACATATAAGGATAATAACGGAAACCAGTATGTAACTTCTTTTACAGCCGCTCCGGGGTTTGAAAGTAAACCAAATTGTTTCGTAACTTCTAATCAAATCGCATTACAGCATTTAGATTCTTCTTTAATAATCATCACTTATATTCGACCAAGTGGTAGTCAGAATAAATTATTTGCTTCCGTAAGATATAATTCGCAATCAATGGACTATGAATTAGATAATGGTGATATAACGGATCTTTCAACAGTTAGTCCGTTTAATAATTATCGGATATATGAAATTAATTTTACATATAAAAAATCAAACAATATTGTTTATAGAAAAGAAAATATTGGGATAGATCCATCAATTGGAATGTACCATTACTTAGTAGAACTGAATAACAACATCTCTATCGGCGACGGCTACTCAGCAAGATACAAACCTGACATTTCATTAATGGACGGACTTCCTGTTGTGAGCTATGCTGCTAACTATAATTCTAATGCATGGGTCAGTTATGAAGGAGGTGAAACAGACATTATTAATCTTCAGCGCTATCCTATTAATAAAAAAAAAAAAAAATTAACAGGCGATTGGGGAGATTATATAATTTACAATTCAACTTCTTTACAGGATAATCCTGATATAGAAGGAAGTTCAACTACCCAATCATATCTTATAAATTATTCGCTTGGCAACGGACAGTTTAAGAAAGTAGTAAAAGTTCAGAACAACCCGGGTTATTTCTGCGAGCCGAATACTTTCACAGGTACAGATTCAAAGCTTATAAAGAATTCTTATACAGGTTCTTTCGGAAACAATCTGTCATTGCTTACTTTATCTCCTGAGGCTTCTGTGTACAAACTAAGCAAGCAGAATTTTGCCATTACAAATATTATTACGGCAGCTGATCAGTATGATAATTTCGGAGGAGTAGTAAATTTAGATACAGTCAGATACTCATTTAATCTTGGACCGATTATGATAAAAGAACCAAATGAAGAGGTTGGAGAAGTGCCTTTTGGGCAGTACTATATCCCTTCTATACCAGTTGTTACTTCTGTTGAGTTTAATCAGAACCTCAGATAAAACATTTCTTTTGAATGAAACCCAGGCATTGCTTGTCGGCTGTAACGCTTCATATATTAAAGATGCAAATGATGCTGTAATAAACAATGTGAAGTACAGTGTTGATTTAATGAACAATACAACAGGACTTCGTCACAGGATTTTATACAGCGATACGATACATGCAGAGGATTCGGTTGCAACTGAAGTTCTGAGAGGATTTTACATTTCAAGCATCCCAAACGGATCGGACAGTTTCTATGTGCAGATAAACATAAACAATGATGATATTGCCGAAGGAAATTATACAATCAACCCAATCTATGATGAAAGTCCTGTAGAGGAAGATAATCCGGTTGGTTATAAGACAAGAGTAATTTATGAAAACGAAAGTTTGCAGAGTCCTGTAAGTTCAATTCCTTTGGAATATTCATTATCTCAGAATTATCCGAATCCATTCAATCCGACAACAAATTTGGAATTTGGGATTTCGGAATTGGGATTTGTTTCTTTGAAGATTTATGATATGCTTGGGAAAGAAGTAAAAACTTTAGTAAACGAAATCAAACCCGCAGGAAAATATTCAGTCACATTCTCCGCCGCAGGCGGAGGGTTAGATCTATCAAGTGGTGTTTATTATTACAGATTAGAAAGCGGGGATTTTAAGGAAGTGAAGCGTATGATACTGATCAAATAAGTTTTTTTGCCAAATATAGTTTATTAAGTTAAAGCCGGGAGAAGGGTTTCTTCCGGTTTTTATTTTGCTGTTTTTGCAGATTAATTTCATTGAATATTTATTAAAAAGTTGTATTAATAAATTACTTTTAGGTTAATCCAATACAAGCAATAAAAATATCAATTTCTTTTAAATTGTTACACAAAAATTATTTGAGTAATTTGTAAAAATTCAAAAAATTTTATGAAAGAAAAAATTCGTATTGCCTCAGGACAGGGATTCTGGGGAGACCTGGTGGATGCGCCTTACAATCAGGCAACAGGCGGACCCGTTGATTATATAATGATGGATTATCTTGCCGAAGTTACAATGTCAATTCTACAGAAGCAAAAATTAAGAGATCCGGCTTTCGGTTATGCCCGTGACATTCCGCCTTTAATGGAAAGATTACTTCCGGTTATTAAAGAAAAAAATATAAAAGTTATTACAAACGGCGGTGGTGTAAACCCGGTTGCATGCCGTGATGCTATTTTTGAAGTTGCAAGAAAGATCGGCATAAAAGATCTGAAGATTGGTATAGTAATGGGCGATAATATTCTTGACAATATTGATGACTTAGTTTCAAAAGGAATTGAACTTAAGAATATGGAAACCGGCGAATCAGTCAAAACAGTTCGTGATAAGATCCTCAGCGCCAATGTCTATCTCGGTGCAGCTCCTGTAGTTGAGTGTCTGAAGCAGGGAGCAGATATTGTCATAACCGGAAGAGTAACTGATACAGGTCTGACTTTAGCACCGATGATCTATGAATTTGGCTGGGATATGAAAGACTGTGATCTTATGGCAGCCGGAACAGTTGCAGGGCACATATTAGAATGCGGCGGACAGGCAAGCGGCGGAAATTTTCTCGGCGACTGGCAAAGCATCCCGGATCTTGCAAGACTGGGATTCCCTATCGCTGAAGCATTTCCAAACGGTGAAGTGATTATTACAAAACACGAAAACACAGGCGGTAGAGTTAGTGTAGAGACTGTAAGCGAACAGCTTGTTTATGAAATTGGAGATCCGAAAGATTATATTACTCCCGATTGCATTGCTGATTTTACTTCGATCCATATAGAAGATATTGGTGAAAACAGAGTCAGGGTGTTTGATGTGAAAGGCTTACCTGCCACTGAATTTTATAAAGTTTCAATGTCTTACTCAGACGGTTACAGTGCCTTTGGTTCATTGACTTATTCCTGGCCCGACGCACTGGAAAAAGCAAAAGCTGCAGATAAAATTTTAAGAACAAGACTTGATGATCTCGGATTGAAATTTGATGAGATCAAAACCGAGTTCCAGGGATACAATGCATGCCACGGACCTCTTGCAAAAGAGCTCGATGAACTCAATGAAGTTGTATTAAGGATCGGAGTCAGATCACAGGACAGAAAAGCCATAGAACGATTTGGGAAGGAAATTGCTCCTTTAATACTGACAGGACCTCCGGGAGTTACGGGTTTTGCAGGCGGCAGACCGAAACCTTCTGATGTGGTTGCGTACTGGCCGGCGCTTATTCCGAAGAGTGAGGTAATGCCGATTGTGGAAGTATTGAGTATTGAGTATTGAGTATTGAGTATTGAGTATTGAGTATTGAGTATTGAGTATTGAGTATTGAGTAAAAAATTTAATCATAATCTATGAAATATCTACTATTAATTATCACCGCTGTTATCTTAGCGGGTTGCGGTACCAAAGGCATGGAAAGTTATGATGCCGGCGTAAAGCTTTTTCAGGAAAAAAAATATTCAGAATGCATTCCTGAATTTGAAAAAGCCATTCAGGAAAACCCTGATTTTGGTGAAGCATATATGTATATAGGAAGAGCGTACAATTCATTACAGAAATATGATCTTTCTATAGATGCGTATCAGAAATCACTGGGGATATTCAAACAGGAAAAGTTCAACGCCAAAGTAGAAAACCTTCCTGACAATAAAAAAATAATGCAGGTGGAAGAAGTATGGCTTCCTTATTCTCAGATCCAGCAGAAGATACAGCAGGGAATTCAGCTTACGGATATTGAAATTCAGAAGCAGGAAGAGATAATCAAGAAGCTTGATCCGAAGTAGTGAAAGTAAGTTTGTAAAGCTCATAATCCGACCTGCGGATATTTCAACTTTACAAATCCTTAAGTCGGTTTTTAATTACACAAATAATTACAATTTCAGATAAAGATGGAAAGAATACTTGTAATCGGAGCGGCAGGGCAGATCGGCTCCGAGTTAACATTAGCCCTGCGTAAAGTTTATGGTAATGAAAACGTTTTTGCTACCGATATAAAAGACGCGCAAAAAGACATTAAAAGATCCGGGCCATTTCAGATACTTGATGTGATGGACGATAAAAGACTGATACATTTTGTCATAAGATATAACATAACTCAGATATATCTGCTTGCAGCTGTATTGTCAGGTAATGCTGAACGGCTTCCTTTGCAGGCTTGGGATATTAATATGAGAAGTCTTTTAAACATACTTGATCTTGCAAGAGAGGTCGGGATCAAAAAAGTTTTCTGGCCAAGCTCTATAGCAGTATTTGGACCAACCACTCCAAAGACAGACACACCCCAGCTTACAATAATGGAGCCGAGTACTGTTTATGGAATAAGTAAACTTGCAGGTGAAAGATGGTGCGAATATTATATAAAGAAACACGGGCTTGATGTCAGAAGTATCAGGTATCCCGGGCTTATAAGCTTTAAAACCGAAGCCGGCGGCGGGACAACGGATTATGCTGTTGAAATATTTTATGATGCGATCAAGTATGGCAAGTATGAATGTTTTTTGAAACCCGATGCCACTCTTCCGATGATGTTCATGCCGGATGCAATCCGTGCAACTATTGAACTGATGGAAGCTGACCAGTCAAAGCTTTCCGTTCATTCGAGCTACAATGTCAGCGGAATAAGTTTTGATCCGCAGCAGCTTGCCGCCGAGATCAAAAAGAGTATCCACAAATTTCAGATCACTTATAAACCGGACTTCAGGCAGGTGATCGCAGAGTCATGGCCCGAAACCATTGATGACAGCGTTGCCCGCAAAGACTGGGGATGGGAGAGTAAATATGATCTTAAAAAGATGACCAAGATAATGCTGAAGGAAATCAAGAAGAAATCCTGAAATTAGTTGTTATTAATAAATATAAAAACCCGCCCCGAAAACCGGAGCGGGTCTGTCATTTCTTATGAACTTATATACTCACGTTATAAACGTTAAAAACTTTAAAACGTTATTAACTCATTTTAGAAGGATCATCTTCCTCACCTGAGAAAAACTGCCGCTTTCAATCTTATAATAATAAACTCCGCTCGAAAGATTCTCTCCGTGGAAATCAACTTCATATCTTCCCGCAACTTTGTTTTCATTGATCAGAGTTTTTATTAGTCTTCCGCTAATGTCAAAAATTTTTATGCTGATCTGACCGTCTGAAGGCAATCCATATTTTATTTTGGTTACCGGGTTGAATGGATTCGGATAGTTTTGATTTAAAGAATATTCTTTAGGTATAGTATTATTACCATCATTTAAAATTAAATTATCTTTGCCTTCTGAAGGAGAACATAGCAGGTTACCTGTAACCAATCCTCTTTCTGATTTCAATGATCTTTTATCCGTATTATCTTTTGCGACTATCTTGTAAGAATATGTAAACAATTCTCCATAACATGGCTCACTGTAATATACAGAGTCAAGATAAAACAAAGTTATTTGAGTGTCTTCATATTCTGTTACATCAGATTCTAATGTAGCAAGTAGTGTAAAGACAGTTTCGGTATCGCATACTGCAGATCCGGCTCTGTAAACTTCATACTTTGGCTCTACTTCACCCGGTCCTGTTGAACTTGCATTATAAAAATCCGGCTCTATATTTTGATCCCAGGTTATCTTCGGATGAAAAGTGCCGTCTCCCGGAGATCCAAAAAATGATTTAGTTGTTTTTACATTTTTGGGCTTGGATGGTGGAAGATCAGTTAATGCTTGAGCATCATTGTTGTAATATAATTTTACTATTATTGCGCCGGTTGAACCATTCTGCTCAGTGAGAGTTAATGTTAAACCAAAATTTCCGGAATCACAAAAACTAGAAGATGGATTAATATATGGACTGAAAATGTCATCATATCCCATATTGTAAGGATCAAACTCATCTCCTCTGAAACTAAAAGAAATATTAAAATCGTTTGTTAAATCTGAACAAACATCATCTGTAATAAAGGTACCATATTCTGTTGTTGGAGATGCAGGGTGTTTATTGTATTTATCTTTTCCTACATATTTTTTCCCAAGAACAGTTTTCAGAATAGGCATATTAAATCCGAGACTATGATGATAATTTTGTGTAGGTACATAAACTGTCCTGTCAATATCCCATGTATACTTCCCTTCAGCGCTGGTAATGTCATAAGGTTGGTTAATATTTGAACAATTTGTTCCTTCCCTGTAAACAAACAAACCTTTTCCGTCGGAACAATAAGGGTCAATTTCAGAATAATTTAGAGAATAGCAATTAGATCCTCCTCTGGCGATTCCGTCATATAAAGATTTCTTCTGATGATTGGCAATCCATATATGGTCATCTGTTGTTCCCGGAATTTTTATTTTAAATGAAACACCGGATTCCACATAGTCAGGCAATGTATCTGTATAAATGCCTGTTGAATTGATTAAATTTATCGGAGAATATTCAACTCCCGGCATGGATCTTTCCACTGGAGTATATAAATAAGAAGTTTCATTATGACCAGGAGTCATAAATCCCATGTTTATATGACTACCACTTTTTGGAATACTACCACCAAAAATCTTGTGAGTAAATTCATGTTCAAGAATTATTTCTGATCGTCCGGTAGCATGTAATAAATTTAATGCAGTTATTCCATTATTATCTCCAATAGTTATGCTATCAAAAGTTATAGGTGAAATTGCAAGAGAAGCCTCTCCACCCCAATAACTTGGCCAAAACCATCCACTATTATTATTTGGAATAGTCCTGTAATTCATAATTATCATTTCTGCCGTGCCATCTGATTCGAATACCCATTCATTATCCTTATAATTCCAATTATCATATCTGGACCAGTCAATATTTCGTGTTGTATCTAAATAATTTAAAATATATCTGTTTAAAGTCGCTCTGTTTAAAAGCAATGTATCTTTATAATATAATGATGAATTAGGTAGAGTTATAGAGATCTCATCACCTATTACATCATATTCCCCCATTGACATTTCACAGAAGAAATCTGACATAGTATAGTTAGAATATCTTGTCATAAAAGGATCGCTCGGATTTCCTACTAATGAATCTATGAGCCGTCCGCTTGTTCCTGAATATGGGTTTATTGGTTTTGTGTTAATTGATATAGGTGGTTGAGGTCTTTGCCAAATAGTATAACTATATCCACTATCAATATCATCTGGAAATGTTATATAAATAACCAAGCATCTTAAAAAATCTGATGATCCCGGAGTTTTTACCGGAATATTTGTAAGACTTCCGGCGTTTGAAGTACCGCATTCCTGACCTATATTATCAAATTGTGAATATGAAGAGGTAAACGATAGGAAAACAAATATTACTACTGCGAAACAACTCTGTCCAAAACGTTTTATAGAATTATAGAATAAATTTCAACTGTACTCAGATTTACCTTCTTTCTTTTGAAC
>JAGQWH010000130.1 GCA_020437545.1 Ignavibacteriota bacterium | reverse complement strand
TTACTTCAGCTCTTGTAACTGTGATCATATCAACGCCGATAAGATTACTGTTAGACCCGTTTGGTCCGCCATTTACAACATTGTATCTCAATGCAAATCTGGCTGTTGGTCCTGCTGCAGGTAATCTGTATTTTCTTTGTACCCACTGATCACCGATTGAATTTAAGAATCTTCCTAATTCTACCCATGAACCTTCAGGTGTAGTACTACCTGTAGCTGAATACATGATTCTCATTGAATCAGGGAATGGATTTGCTGCAACTGATCTTTCCCAGAACATTAATGAATCACCGGCCATAATGTCTAATGCAGGTGAAATCATCCAGCTATCGATATTATTTGTACCTGTCACTACATTGTAGTTAGCATGTACATAACCGGTAGGAGGTCCGTTGAATGAATTCCAGTTAACACCACCCTGGAACCATGTTGCAGTTAAACCCTGAGGTCCTGCACCTCTGTACCATACAAAATATCCTCTGTTTTTTAAAGCAGTAGTATCATTGTTTCCGTTAAGACTGTCAACATAAATAACTGTTGCACTTGAGCTGATCGCCGGTGGATAAATTGTATTATCTACCGAGAATGGTGTATTTGTTTTTGATCCTTGGGGATTGTCATTACTGTTGGTAAATCCTAGTAAAACACCTAAAGTCAAAACTCCAAATACTAAAAATGTAAACACTTTTGAAGTCATTTGATTACCTTTCTTTTTTTTTGTTTGTTTAATTAATAAATAAAGGAAATTATTTTTATACGATATCTTAAATTAAGTATGAAAAATAAGTTTTCCTCATTTTATGTTAAAAATTGATATTATAAGATATAATATTAACTTATTAATTTCAAGATTGGAATAAAGTAAAAAAAAAGCCTGTGATTTCTCACAGGCTTTTAAATCTCAAGTAAAATACATACTTAAAATATTTATTTCATTAACATCATTTTCTTTGTATCTACAAAATTACCGGATTCCAGACGATAGAAATAAGCGCCACTTGAAAGATTTGAAGCATCAAACTGCACTTCAAATGTTCCGGCATTTTTAACTTCATTTACCAAAGTCATAACTTCTTTTCCTAAAACATTGTAAATTCTGAGACTTACTAATTCTGATTTAGGAATAGTGTATGAAATTTTTGTAGTTGGATTGAATGGATTTGGATAATTCTGTGACAGTTTATAAGATTCAGGTATGTTGATCTCAGCAGTATTTCCTGAACCAACACCTGTTATTAAACCGCCGTTTGAAACTACCCAACTGACCAAAGCATTCATTACAGTACCGAATCCACCTGTAAAGTATCTTGGATCTACAAATAAAGTAGCAACGTTGTAACCAGCCTGAACATTACCAATTGCTGCTAATGTATCTGCTGCTGTATGGTTCTGATATCTGTATAAAGAAATACCTGCTGCTTCCATGCTGCAACCATCAGGCCAGAAACTTCCTCCCGGAGGAGCTGATGAAAGATCTCTCATGTTTCCTACATCAATTCCGGTTCCAATGATAGATGGTGAAGCAGTTCCCGGACCATTATCTACTTTGTAAGTAAACTTAGAGTAAGTACCTGCAAATTCAAGATCCTGCGCTGCGCTACCTGTTCTGCTGTAATTATAACCCTGATCAGCTCCAATGCTGATAAGAGATTTCTTACTTTGAGCAGTTCCTGAAGCTAACCATGCTTTTAAAGCTGTTAAAGCTGCAGGAGACAGATATCTGTAAGCTGCTGCATCAAAACTTGTTTCCTGAAGAATAACTGTATTGTATGGTGTAAGATCAGGAATAGTTGATGTGGCTGTAAAAGTAGCAAGAGTGTAATTACCTACAGTTGAATTAAGGTAACTTCTTAATGTATCTCTGTCAGCAGTTCTCTGTGTAGTACTTGCAGTTGAGTCATGAATCAGAACTAATGTAGTTCCGCCCACTGGAGGTGGAGGTCCTAATTCTTTCAATACATAACCAACGATAGCAAAATTCTGATAATTCAGGTTAAGCATGAATTTATTGTCTTTTACATAAGTTTCAGCTCCACCTGCAATACCCAGTGTTCCACCAACTAATGGTACTGTGTAGATCTTGGTATTTGCATTTGACTCTATGTGAATTCTGTTGAGAGTATTAGGAGCACCTGTTGTAGCTCCCTGACTCCATACCCATAAGAAAGCTGAATCTGCAGTAGAAGTACTGTCAAATGCCATTCCGTATTTTCCGGGTAAAGTATTAACAAGAGTTTTCAGGATAACTCCATTTGTATCACGGCATACTAAATTGTCAGAGAAGTTACTGCTCCAGAAACCTTTTCTGTTTGGATCCCATGCAATGGTTCTGTAAGCTGCACCTGCGTGAGTATATGATGCAATTCTGTTACCGTTCTCATCCATTTTGTATAAAGCAGTAGATGCAGCACCGCCCCATAGATACATTGTTCCTGATCCGTCAGGAGCAACTGTCATATCTCTGATAGCGCCTGTACCGCCATTGTAAGCAGTATTTGAATCTGCAATAGTACCTGCTCCGCCGTTAGGACCGTCAGGGTTTAATCTGTAAAGAGTTGCAAGATTCCATCTGTTGTTGATGTATTTACCGCCAAAATATGTAGCTCCAACTGATCCGGCGTTTTGACCACTCGGATCGTTTGCGTAATTATAATTCCACAAAGTTGGATAAAAATCAGCGGGTACCAAAGTATCAGTCTCTGAAGCAAGAGTGAGTTTTGATACGTCAGGTGCCTGTTGATTTGATATTGTGGATTCTGGAGCTGCGTCATTCCTAGGATCATTCTGTGAAGAATATCCATAGACAAGGAACATGACAAGTAGAACTGGTAGGACATAAATCAATAACTTTGATTTCATTTTTTTCTCCTTTTGATTAGTTAATTAGTGAATTATTTGTTTCTGTAAATATAATTGTATTAAGTTATTTAATATAAACTCTATTGTCAATAAATAAAGTAAATACCATACACTTAATTACGGAATTATAAATTTTTATTTGTAAAAAATAATAAAAGTAACTGACTATTGGTATACCAAAGTTTTTAAATGAAATGTATAAAAAAACTAATTTTTATATAGCAAATAAATGTAAAAGATACTATTTTGCTTTTTCCGGTTTGCCCGGGTGGCGGAACTGGTAGACGCGCAGGACTTAAAATCCTGTTGCCTGCAAGGGCAGTATCGGTTCGATTCCGATCCCGGGCACAACACTTAAGTTAAAAGTAAAAAGTTAAAAGTTAAAAGTTTAAAGTTTAAAGTTAAGAGTTAAAAGTTAAGAGTTAAAAGTAAAAAAGCCTGATTAAGTATTTTAGTCAGGCTTTTTTGATTGGGAATTACGAATTAGGAATTACGAATTTTAATTTCGTTTTACAGGCGGATAATTTTTGTCTATATCGATTTCTTCTACATATGGTCCATACCATAAATTATTGAAAACTTTGCTAAGCTCTGAAGTTATGTTTTCATTATCAATAATAAGTGTTGCATTCCGACTGGTGTAAAAATAACCCCATTCCCAGTTTGATGTGCTTATACATGAAATGTTATTGTCAGAAGTGAAATATTTGCTGTGATCAACTCTTGCATATGGAATGAATCCTTCACTGAACTGAGGGATAGTTATGATCTTTAAATTTATATTTTCTACTATTGAAAGATCTTTTATAAACTTTACAGAGCTTTCTCTGATTGCCCAGTCGGGGATCAGCATCTTTATCTTTAAACCTTTTGCCGCAGCACTTCTCAATGCATTATCAATTTTATCATAATAGTTAGTTTCATTCTTTGCCTTTGAAGAATATGAATAGATCTGTATAAGAAGACTGTCTTTTGAATTTTCAATGATTTTTAAAAGTTCAGTTTCTTCAGAATCCATGCTTTGATTATTTAATTTAACAGGACTGAATGCAGGATATACTGTTACTTTACCGTAATTATCAGTATTTAAAGTTAAAGGATTATTGGAACTGGAATATCCGCTGTAAATTTGATTAGAAAACATTC
This sequence comes from Ignavibacteriota bacterium, assembly GCA_020437545.1. Lineage (GTDB taxonomy): Bacteria > Bacteroidota > Ignavibacteria > Tepidaquicellales > Tepidaquicellaceae > JAGPCH01. The sequence goes on along the minus strand of JAGQWH010000130.1, from coordinate 7,161 downwards.
CCGTGCAATATTCCATGTCAGTATTAAATACATCAAGAAAAGACTGAGCCAGTTCTTTATTCTTTATCCTGATACCCATTTCGTGAATATGCTTGATTGCTCTCCAGTCCATATTCTGACTACCGATGAACAGATTTTCTTTATCAACTATGAAGAATTTGGTATGCATCACTCCGCCGGCAATTCTTCCCATAGGTATCTTTCCGATAAAAATATTTTCCACACCTTCGAGTTCATCTATTGATAATTCTTCGTTAGAGTAATAGAACGATGAATCTACAATAATCCTTATCATCACACCTCTTTTTGCGGCATTTTTCAATGCATCAATAATTTCATCAAGAGGTTCTCCTTTTCTGGAAGCAAAATAAAAAGTCTCAATGTCAATACTTTCTTTAGCTTCATTGATCATTTTAAGCCATACATCTTTTGTAAGGGGAAGAGTTGATTGCTCCATTACAGTTTCAGCGGGGACACTTTCAACTAACTCAATTTCATCCTGTGAAAAAACAAATGGAGATAATATCAGAATGATTAAAAAAGCAAATGTGATCTGTCTCAGCATAATTAACCTACGCAAAAATTGACATTATCTTTTCTATTTGTTCGGTCTTAAGCAGATCACCCGTCTTTTTATAAATTTCGGACAGGTTTCTCATAACTCTTAAAATTATTTCTCTGTCTGTAGAATTTTTGAGATAGGGAATTTCCTTAAACTCATCATCGGTCATTCCTATGTTCTTTATGAATTTCTGAGCTTCTTTGATCGAAATTATTATTCCTTTATTAAACGGATCAATAAAAAATTCTTCCTTCTCATCCGAGTATTTCAGAATAAAATGTCCGGGAAGGCTTAAACCATATATAGGAAGTTCAAGTCTTCTTGAAATTAATAAATACAGTATGGAAAGTGTAACGGGAATTCCAATCTTCTCATCCAGAACTTTATTCATATAGCTGTTATCCGGATCATAATAATTCTCTTCATTACCATGAAAACCTTTTTTAAAAAAAAGATATTCATTAATGATGTTTAACTTTTCAAGCGTATTAAGACTTTCTGTTTTTCCGGATTCTCCGAATAATTTTTTCAGATCATTTGCCATTGAATCTATTTGGGTTGTGTATTTTTTTATATCAATAGACGGATAGCTAAGGGAAGCAATGAGGAATACCGCTTCTTCAAGAATATACGGATCATCATTTTTGATTAATTTCAGGAACTTCTGCTCGGTCTCTTCAAAATTAATTATTGAAATGATTTCCGAAGCTCTTTTTTTGATAAGTATATTTTCGCTTCCGGAATAATTTTTTAAGAATTCAGATGAAGGGAATCCATGTGACAGGAATCTTTCTTTAATGTTTCCGTAAATATTTTCATCCTCGTCATCTAAAAGCTGTATCAGATTTTCAAATTCTTCTGTTAATTTATCAGGTGTTTCATTTGTTGTTATCAAAAAATTTTTCTCCTTTTTAATTTACCTGTTGGTAATAAACTTTATTTTTACTTAACTAATTTCAAATGTGCAAATTTTTTATCTCTTTTATATAAGTAATGAAAATTATCATTTGTAAATTTAAATAACTCCTATTCCTAAAGTACATTTTTGATTTTATAAATTTATTTATAAAATGAATGATTTTGTGATTAAGAAAAATCTAGGATTTAACATTAACCGAATAAATCTTTTTCGAAGGTATCTTACTTAAGAATATTAATCCCGAAATAAAAAATACAGATAAAACCAAAGAACTTACTCTCATATTGCCTGTTAACTGGTTTATTAATCCATACATGAAAGTTCCTATAACAATGGATATCTTCTCCGAAACATCATAAAAACTAAAATATGAAGCATGGTCAGTAGTATCATCAGGGATGATCTTTGCATAAGTGGATCTTGATAATGCCTGAATCCCGCCCATTGTAAGTCCGACCAGACCGGCTACCAAAATAAACTGAATAGCTGTAGTTATGAAATAGGCAAGTACGGAAACTATGATCCAGAAAAATATTGAGATCATCAGAGCATAGATGTTACCGGTCTTTCCGGATATGAAAGAAAACAAATAAGAACCTGCAACTGCAACAAGCTGAAGTACAAGAATAGTAGCAATCAGTAATTCACTTGAAAGACCGAGTTCTTTATCGCCGAAAATAGTGGCAAGATATAATACTGTCTGAACTCCCATGTTATAAAAAAAGAAAGCCAGTAAAAATTGTTTTAACATCTTCTGACTTTTCAGTTCTGTTAGGACAATCCTTAATTCCCTGAAGCCGTTCAGAAAATAATTTCCTTTTGGCTTTTTATGATAAATGTCTTTCGGCAAATAATGAAAAGTATAAGCCGCAAATCCGAACCACCAGAGACCGACTGTAAGGAAAGAGATCCGGGTAGCGAGTGCAACGGATGTTATACCATAAAATTCCGGAAACAAAATCATTGAAAGATTGAATATCAAAAGTAAGACGCTTCCTGTATAGCCAAGTGCGAAACCTCTTGCGCTGATTTTATCAAATTTATCCTCTGTTGCGATCTCGGGCAGATACGCATTATAAAAAACAATACTTCCGCTGAATCCTATACTGGCAAGAATGAAAAGTATCATTGATAATTCCAGAGTATCTTCAGTAAAAAAAAATAATGCTGAACATGAAAATGCTCCCAAATAGCAGAACAGTCTCATAAACATTTTTTTGCTTCCCGAATAGTCTGCAATGGAAGATAAAACAGGACTTATCAGAGCGATCAGTAAAAATGAAAACGATAAAGAATAGGAATAGAGAACTGAGTTAATTATGTCAAATCCAAAAAATGAAACTGTATCTTTTAATACAAGACCGTTTGAGTCTTTTACAGAAGTGATGTTCTGAAAATAAATCGGAAATATTGCTGAAGTGATTACGAGTGAATATACTGAGTTTGACCAGTCATATATACACCAGGCATTTATTATTTTCTTGTCATTTTTTTGAAATGTCATTCAGGTATAAAAATGTCCGGGTTTAAAATTAGTAGAAGATTTTCGATAAAATTACATCTAACCTAAGCTTTACTGACAGATGAAGATGATTTTTTCTTCTTTTTAACATTTATAAGACCTCTTCCTGTTTTGGATATTTTATTTTCCTTTTTAAGTTCATCAAGTACAGCATCAAGAATACCATTAACAAATTTACCGCTGTTTCTGGTACAGTATTCTTTGGATATATCAATTGCTTCATTGATTGATACTTTGGGAGGTATATCCGGAAAATACAGAAGCTCAGCTACACCCATTCGAAGAACTATCTTGTCTACGAAAGCCATTCTTTCTATTTCCCAGTTTACAACTTTATCAAGAATGTAAGAATCCAGGAGCTCTTTATTTTGAAGAACATAATTGATGAGATTGTCAGCAAACTCTGAATTCTCTCTGTCTTTGACCTCTGAAAGATGATCAGCTTTGACTTTGCTGATTGGTTCTTTAGACATCTCGTGAGCATATAGAGTCTGCATTACTTTTATTCTGACATCTCTTCTCTTTAACTGTGACATTAATTTTTAGTTTGTCAAAATTAATCAAATAAATTTAAAGATAACACTCTTTAATTAAATTTAATATTGAGCAAATTTAAGATAAAATACTAGACCGTGAATCAAAAAAACAAATTATTTTTTATTTCCAGTAATCTTTCATTAACTCGAAAGTCCATGTCGGCTGAATAATCTCTTCCCTAGGGAGAAATTCCCTGAATACAGGTTTGATATCTATTACAGGTGTACCGTTGATGGCATCAAGTCCTTCGACCGTAAGTATATTCTTTTCAACTTTTAATAATTTTACTATCGTTGTTCCGAGTAAATTCGGTCTTGCTTTTCTTCTTTGTGAAAAAATCCCAACTTCGGGAAACTCCTTAATTCCTCTCGGGTGAGAAGATGATATGCTGATCTCTGAAGGATCGGCAAGATGAAAATAGAAAATTATCTCAAGATGAGAAAATTCTTCTATACCAATGAGGCTTTTTTCGGAAATTTTTTTATTTATAATTATTTCAGAAATTATATCACCCCAGTAATCATCTTCAGCTTCTGATCTGTTATTTTTTACAACAGCTATAGGTTCTATTGAAAACATAATACTTTTTTAATTTAGTTTTTAAAACGCAAACCGGAAAGGAATTTAAACGGATGAATCACCTGACAGGATTCAATATTCAAATTTTTAAAAAATAATATTAAGACTATAAATGAAATTATGTTTTTTTCTTCAATTCATTTATCTGTTTTGTGATCTCAAAAACTTCCAGAAACTTATCCGGAAATTTTTTCAGAGCAAGCCGGCTCTCTTCAAGTTCGCGAAGCTTGATCTTCTTGATAACATCTTTCGCATATTTGAGGCTATACTCCATTTCAACGCCTTTATTAAGAAGGTTATCGCGTGAATTACCTTTAAAAAAACTGGCTTCATGTCTGGATATTGAAATGGTTGCTATCAGGGTTTTAGCATCTTCATTTTCAATATCATTCAGTGTCTTTGATAATTCGATCTTTCCTGAATTCATGTATTCATCAAGAAAATATTCTACTATCATCAGAACTGTCGGATTCTTTATGAATCCTGTCTCAAGATTGTTTTCCAGATAGTTTAATGCTTCATCATTTCCGTTAATGAAAAGATCAATGATATCATGTTCCTCAGGTAAGATTCTGATCCGGTTGCCATTTCCATTATCCGCTTTTTTTTCCGGAATGATAACAGAAGATCTTGGAAATGATTTTGGTTTATTTTCCTTTAATGTTTTTTCAAGTTCATCTCGCAGATCCGATTCGTAAAGAGAGTATAATTCCGCAATTTCCTTTATGAAGAATGCGCGTTTGATTTTATCACGGATCTTACCGATATAACCAATTATCTCTTTTATGAAATTAGTTTTATCTTCAACTGTATTGAGTTTGTTTTCTTTTGTATAAAGATCTGAAATAAAATTAATAACTGATTTTCTTCCTGCAACATATTTTTTAAATTCAGCTTTACCGTGTTTATTTAAAAAACTATCCGGATCTTCACCATCAGGAAGTGAAATGATCGAAAGATCCAGTCCTGCTTCGAGAATAATTTCAATACCCCTTTTGGCGGCTTTTATCCCCGCTAGATCGGAATCAAATAAAAGGCAGATATTTTTTGTGTATCTTGAAATCAGATTTACCTGTTCTTCGGACAAAGCGGTTCCGCTGGAGGCTACTACATTTTCTATATCAAATTTATGCAGAGATATCAGATCCATATAACCTTCGACTATAATCACATAATCATAATATCTTATCTTTTCTTTTGCGAAATTCAACCCGTAAAGGATCCTGCTTTTATTATAGATCTTTGACTCGGGTGAATTTATATATTTCCCACCCTGATCATCCTCGAATAATTTTCTTCCACCGAAACCAACGACCTTGTCATTTTCACTGAAAATCGGAAACATAAGTCTTCCTCTGAAACGGTCATAATATTTATCACTTTTATCATCATCTTTATGAACCAAAACACCCGCACGTTCGAGTTCGGGCTTTGTGAAAATCTCATCTTCAAGAAAATAATTCATCAGGCTGTCCCAGCTTTTGTGTGAATAGCCGATGCCGAATTTTTCTATAAGTGTAGTATCAATTTTTCTTTCATCAAGATATCCCATGATAAATTCTTTTTCATTGCCTGTAAGGTTACGGATATTTCTGTGAAAATATTTAGCTGTTAATTTATTGATTTCAAATAATTTGGAGAGTTCATTTGAAAGATCCGGATCTTTTGAATTATAATTAAGCTGAATACCTGCTCTTAGAGCAAGTTTCTGAACTGCTTCCAAGAATGTGATCTTTTCAAAATTCTGTACAAAAGTATAGACATTGCCGCTGGATTTACATGAGAAGCAATGATAAACCTGTTTAGCCTGTGATATGTGCAAAGAAGGATTCTTATCAGGATGAAACGGGCAGAGAGCAAGAAAAGATTTACCTTTTTTCTTAACTTCAATATATCCGGATATGACATCAATAATGTCATTTGCGGAAGATATTTCGTCGAATTTTTCCTGAGGGATCTTCAAAAACAGTTAGTAGTTAATAGTTAATAGTTAGTAGTTAGTAGTTAATAAATTTTTTTCTGCAGTTTGTAAGTTATTTTAAATTTAAAATTAATATGTTAGCTGAGTTTTATTATTTCCGTCGTTATTCATGATCCATAATCTGCCGTTGCCTTTACTTCTGTTAGTATAAGCAATCTTGTTATTATTCATGCAACAGTCAGGAGAAAATCCCTGTGAATCAGTTAATCTGATTATGTTTGCTCCGTCTGTATCCATTTTGTAAATATAAGCATATCCGTTTTCATTCGTTGAGCAGAAAATTATGCCGTCATCTTTTAAATTGGGATAACTGTTGAATTTAAACTCCTCACCCTGTAAAACAGCGATCGTGATTTTCTGTCCGTTAATTAAAAAGTATTGCACAAGAGAGTCACCGATTTGTGTATAATTTTCATTTTCATAAATTTGTTTAAAGTAGATCAGAGAATTTCCATCATCAGTCCAGGACGGATATTTACAATTGCTGTCTATAAAAATATTATCCGAACCATCCGGTCTGATCAGGTAAATATCTGAATTATAAAGAGAATTTACCCGGCTGTATGCGATAAAACTGTTGTCCGGACTCCATTTCGGATCATTGCTTCTGCCTCCGGATGTTAAGTTTACTATACTGTCTCCATTGGAATTGCTTATAAATATATCATTATATTGTTCATAGACAATATGGCTCGCATCCGGGGACCAGTCAGGACCGGAAGCTAAACCACTTATAATATGATCATTATTACTTCCGTCTGAATCAATAGAATAAATGCCACTTAACTCTATATCCGGATTTGAATGAGAGTAAACTATTCTTTCACCTGAGAGAGTCCAGGCGGGATCAAAATCAACCTGGGTGTATTCGGCGAAATTATTATTTGGTGTAGGAGTATTTGCCTGATCCTGACATCCTGTAAAAATTAGAAATGAAATAATTACAAAGAGTAAAGAACCATAGATATTTTTAAACCCGTCCTTTAGAATACCGACAACCATTATTGAAAATTAAAATTTTTCAGAAATAAATATTACAATAAATAATGACTTTATCCATA
>JAGQWH010000012.1 GCA_020437545.1 Ignavibacteriota bacterium | reverse complement strand
CTGACGAAGCGCATAAATAAGTACTGTCATCCCTGCATGCTTCTGCCGGGGATCCATTAAACTAAAACCTGAATATTTTAAAGAAAGGAAAGATTTATTAAACTCATGAATTTATCCAAAACTATTTCCGGGATTGTGGGAATTGCATGGATGATAGTGTGGTAGAAGCACGAATGACAGTTCTGGTTGATATATGCGCTCCGGATATTATTCCGGGATTCCCGCTCTCGCCTGCTGATAAAAAAAATCATTTCATACTGAAATAGTATTCAAGGAAGACTGGCTGGGATGACAAAGTTTGGGCGGGCTGGGAGACTAAGTATGGGCTGGCTGGGATGACAAATCCGGGAATAATTCTGTAAAGATTGTGCACGTGTAGAATCTTTTAAATTTAATTAAAAAGCATCCCCTGAAAAGCTAAGAAGTCATTGAAATAAATGCCCTCCAATAGTTCAATTCCGGCTCAGAATCAAAGGGTAAAAATTTTTGGATAAACAATGCCGGGTATGTTGAAAAATGTTTTAAATTTTTGCTTTTTCACCCGTTTCTTGTATTGACTTTGCAAAGCATTTTCCGTAATTTGAAGTTTTCCCAAAAATCGTAACAGATACAAAATTGTATTGACATTTTTGAAATTTATTGCAGAGCAATAAAAACAGGGAAAAACCGGGATAAAGAGAAATAAAAAACTAAAAAGTAAGACAACTATTTTAATCAGATTCGGAAAGTTTTATGAAAATTTTTATAGTTGTAAAAAATTTAACCGGAAATTTACGAAAGAAATACAAAAGATTTATTCAGAATTAATTAGAATTTAGACAACAATAACTGATGGCACTTAGAAAATTAAAACCGATGACACCGGCTACGAGATACTACAGCGTATCCTCTTTTGACGAGATCACAAAGTCGAAACCGGAAAAATCTCTTTTAGCTCCTCTTAAGAAATCCGGCGGAAGAAACAATCTCGGAAGGGTTACTTCAAGACACAGAGGCGGCGGACATAAAAGAAGATACAGAATTATTGATTTCAAGAGGACCAATGGTTCGGAAGCTGAAGTAATAGCAATTGAATACGATCCGAACAGAACCGCGAGGATCGCATTGATAAAATATGTTTCAGGCGAGAAAAATTATATTATAGCTCCTGACGGAATTAAAGTCGGAGAAAAGATCGAATCTTCGAATGAAGCGGAATTGAAATCAGGAAATACGCTGCCTATTTCATCCATTCCAGTCGGAACTTTCATTCATAATATAGAGATGAAGCCGGGCAAGGGCGGACAGATCGCAAGAAGCGCAGGCACATCAGCACAGATAGTTGCAAAGGACGTTAAATATTCACAGATAAAATTACCTTCAGGTGAAGTAAGAATGATCAACAACAACTGCAAGGCGACTTTAGGCGTGGTTAGCAACATAGATCACGAGAACATAAGCTTAGGTAAAGCGGGAAGATCAAGATGGCTGGGAAGAAGACCACATGTAAGAGGAGTAGCGATGAATCCTGTAGATCACCCGATGGGTGGCGGTGAAGGAAAGACCTCAGGCGGAGGACATCCGGTCAGTCCGTGGGGATTACCTGCAAAAGGTTACAAGACAAGAAAAAAGAAGAATATTTCAAATAAGTTTATCGTAAAGAAAAGGAAATAATTAAATGTCAAGATCTCTAAAAAAAGGTCCTCATATCGATTTCAAGTTAGTAGAAAAGATCGACAAGCTAAATGCCCAGAATCAGAAGAAAGTCATCAAGACCTGGTCAAGAGCATGTACGATCTCGCCTGATTTTGTAGGGCATACTTTTGCAGTGCATAACGGGAATAAATTTATCCCTGTATATGTATCGGAAAATATGGTCGGTCACAAACTCGGAGAATTTTCACATACACGTACTTTCAGAGCTCACGCAGGGCAAAGAAAAGACGAGAAAGGGGGAAGGTAAACAATGGAAGCAAGAGCATTAAAGAGATATATAGGTACATCCCCGAGAAAAATGAGATTAGTAGTTGATCTCGTAAGGAATAAAAGAGTTGATGAAGCTATCAGCATATTAAAATTCACAAACAAGGCAGCGGCCAAAGTAGTGGAAATGACTGTAACATCTGCATACAGTAATCTTGTCAATAAACTTGATTCGGGCAGACTAAGTCAGAATGAAGTAGTGATAAGAGAAGCATATGTAAACGAAGGACCGTCGATGAAAAGAGTACTTCCGGCACCACAGGGAAGAGCAAACAGAATTCAGAAAAGATCAGCTCATTTAACTGTTGTAGTAGAGCAATTAGAAGAAACCAAATAACATTTAAAAATCATAAGGAGATTTTTTGGGACAAAAAACACACCCGGTAGGATTCAGATTAGGGGTAATAAATACCTGGGATTCAAACTGGTATGATGACAAAAGCTTTGCAAAAAAGCTAATGGAAGATTCTGTGATCAGGACTTATTTAAAAAAGAGACTTGAAAAAGCAGGAATTGCAAATATTACTATTGAGCGGACCTTAAAGAAGATCACTCTGACAATTCACACTTCGAGACCCGGCTTTGTGATCGGAAAAAGCGGAAAAGAAATTTCCCAGCTTGAAAGTGAAATTAAGAAGATCACTAATAAAGAAGTCAAGATAAACGTATTCGAAATAAAGAAACCTGAGTTAAATGCAGCGCTTGTAGCGGAAAACATTGCAGGACAGCTGGCACACAGGGTTTCATTCAGAAGAGCCATGAAATCGGCAATAACTTCCACAATGAGAATGGGTGCTGAAGGGATCAAGATAATGTGCGCGGGAAGATTAGGCGGAGCGGAGATCGCAAGAACAGAGCAGTATAAAGAAGGAAGAATTCCACTGCAGACTTTAAGAGCGGACATTGATTATGCATCTGTCACATCGCATACAATCTACGGAGCAATAGGCGTAAAAGTATGGATCTGTAAAGGCGAAAAGTTATCAAGAAATTAAAATAAATTTTAAACCGAGAATTAATTAGAAATTAATTCAGAATTGGAGAATAGACTATGTTAATGCCCAAAAGGGTTAAATTCAGAAAAGCCCAGAGAGGACATTTGAGAGGCAATGCCGGGAGAGGATTTACAGTATCTTTCGGAACATACGGACTAAAAGCTATGGAGCCGGGCTGGATCACAGACAGACAGATCGAAGCAGCAAGGATAGCTCTTACAAGACATATGAAAAGAGACGGAAGAGTATTCATCAGAATATTTCCGGATAAGCCGGTATCAAAAAAACCTGCAGAGACACGAATGGGAAAAGGAAAAGGAGCTCCGGAATTCTGGGTAGCAGTAATAAGACCCGGTAGAATATTATTTGAGATTGACGGAGTATCACAGGCAATTGCTGAAGAGGCATTAAGACTTGCCACTCACAAGCTTCCGATCAAAACAAAATTCGTAAAAAGAATAGACTAATAATTTAAAAATGAAAACTTATCAAATAAGAGAAATGTCGGTTGAAGATCTGAAAAACACTTTGGCGGACAGCTATGAAGCACTTGAAAATCTGAGATTTCAGCATTCTACAGGACAGCTTGAAAATTACAAATCTCTTACAAACACCAAAAGAGATATAGCAAAGATCAAAACATTGCTTAGAGAAAAAGAGCTCAAGATAAACGAAAACTTTGTGAAAAAAAATTCTTAATAAAATAAACAGAAAAATTAATAACAGCCGATGTCTGAAGAAGTAAAAAACGAAGAAGGTAACCAGGAAGAAGTTAAACCTGAAGAAGTGAAAACAGAAGAAGTGGCAGCCGGTACAGCGGAAACTGCAGAAACAAAAACTGAAGAAGCGAAAGCCGAACCGGTAGCAGCAGAAGCAGTGAAAGCAGCGGAAGTGAAAACAGAAGAAGTGAAGACTGAAGAAGTGAAAAAGAAAACTTCTCACACTGGTATGAGAAAGACCAGAATAGGAAAAGTACTGAGCAATAAAATGGATAAGACCATCATTGTAAGCGAAGAGAAAAAAGTAATACATCCTATTTATAAGAAGTATTATAAGAAGACAACAAAGTTTGCAGCGCATGATCCGAATAATACCTGCGATATCGGAGATAAAGTAAAGATCATGGAGACAAGACCATTGAGCAAGACCAAAAGATGGAGACTTGTTGAAATAGTTGAAAAAGTAAAATAAATTATTAAAATATATTTAAAAGCAAATATAAATGATACAGGAAGAAACTAATTTAGTAGTTGCAGATAACTCGGGAGCGAAGTCAGTGAGATGCATAAGAGTATTAGGCGGATCTGACAGAAGATATGCCGGAGTTGGCGATGTGATAGTTGTGACCGTAAAAACTGCAATACCGGGCGGCACTGTTAAAAAAGGTGAAGTTTCAAAAGCAGTGATCGTCAGAACTGCTAAAGAGACCAGAAGAAAAGACGGTACATATATAAAGTTTGATGAAAATGCAGCTGTACTTATAAATGCGCAGAATGAGCCTAAAGGTACAAGGATATTCGGACCTGTTGCAAGGGAGCTCAGAGATAAACAATTCATGAAGATAATATCTCTGGCACCGGAAGTAATCTGATCTTTAAGTTAAAAGTTGAAAGTTGAAAGTTAAAAGTTGAAAGTTGAAAGTTAAAAGTTTAAAGTTTGGGCTTTAAATTAAAAAGTTAAACAGAGTTTAAAAATTATGCAGGAAAAAAAGTTTAAAACCAGAATTAAGAAAAACGACTCAGTAAAAGTTACGGCAGGTAACTCTAAAGGTGCAGTCGGAAAAGTATTATTTATAGACAGAGCCAAAGGCAGCGTGATAGTAGAGGGTGTGAATATTATGCATAAGCATACGAAGCCGAGTCAGAAGAATCAGCAGGGCGGAATTGTAAAAAGGGAAGCCCCGATCAAGATCAGCAATGTAATGCTGATATGTCCTAAGACCAATGAGCCGACAAGGATCGGAATGAAATTAATAAAAGATGAAACTACCGGTAAGTTCTCAAGAATGAGAACAAGCAAGAAATCCGGTGAAATTATTATCAGTTAATAATAAAAATGGCAAAAACTAAATTAGAAAAAAAGAAAGAATCTGATACCAAGAAAAAAGGTGAAGATAGAAAAGAAGAATCCGGAGAAGTTTTCATTGAAGAAAAAGTTCCGGTAAATCTTTTAAAGCATTACAGGGAAAAAGTTGTACCGCAGCTTATGAAGAAATTCAATTACAAGAATGTAATGCAGGCGCCTAAGCTTCAGAAGATCAATATAAATGTTGGTGTCGGAGCAGCTACACTTGATGCGAAACTTATTGACACGACTGTAAAAGAGATCGAAGCCATAACCGGTCAGAAGCCGGCTGTAGTACAGGCAAAGAAATCAGTTTCAAATTTCAAGCTGAGAGAAGGTCAGAATATCGGAGTTAAGTTAACATTAAGGAATGCAAGAATGTATGAATTCCTTGAGAGGTTCATCAATATTTCAATTCCGAGGATCAGGGATTTCAGAGGATTATCAGACAAGAGTTTTGACGGAAGAGGAAATTACAGTATCGGCGTAAAAGAGCAGATAATATTCCCTGAGATAAATGTTGATAATGTAAACAGGATATCAGGAATGGATCTTACATTCGTAACGACAGCGAAGACAGATGAGCAGTCTCTTGAATTGCTTAAGGGATTCGGATTACCTTTTATAAAAAGAGAAACAACTAATTTAAAATAAGTTATTAAAAATGGCACGAAAAGCATTAATAGCAAAACAAAAAAGAAGAGAAAACATAGTCGCAAAATATGCTGATCTCAGAAAAGAATTAAAAGCTAAAGGTGATTATGAAGCATTGCAGAAACTACCAAGAGACGGCAGTGCAACGAGATTAAACAACAGGTGTAACATGACAGGAAGAGTAAGAGGATATTACAGAAAGTTCGGATTATCGAGGTTAGTATTCAGAGAGTTAGCATTAGAGGGAAAGATCCCTGGAATAGTAAAATCAAGCTGGTAAAAATTTAACATCCGTGTCAAAACGGATATCAGGAGAAATAATAAATGTCAATGACGGATCCTATTTCGGATTATTTAACAAGATTAAGGAATGCACTTAAAGCAGGAAAGAAAACTGTGGATATTCCATCATCAAAATTTAAGGAATCCATCAGCGGAATTCTTAAAAAGTCTTCTTTTATTGAGGATTATAAGATAATCGAAACAGAAAAGAAATTTAAAATGCTTTCGATCAGATTAAAATATTCTGACGGAGACAGTGTCATTTTAGGTCTGAAAAGAATCAGCAGACCCGGAATAAGAAGATATGTGAATTCAGAAGACATTCCAAGAGTAAGAAACGGATACGGAATAGCAATTATATCAACATCCAAGGGTTTAATGACAGACAAAGAAGCCCGCGATATGAAAGTCGGCGGAGAAGTTGTCTGCCAGATCTGGTAAAAATTAAAAAAGTTAAAAACTAATGAGCAGAATAGGAAAAAAACCTGTTAATATTTCGGATAAAGTAAAAGTTACTCAAAAAGGTAAAAACATCGAAGTAGCAGGACCAAAGGGAACATTAAATCTTGATATTATTGACGGAATACAGGTAGATATCAATGGTAGCGAATTAAATGTTACCAGAAAAGATGATTCCAAAAGGAACAGAGCTTTGCATGGATTGTACAGATCACTTATAAGCAACATGGTAACAGGTGTAGATGAAGGGTTTAAGAAAAAACTTGAACTCGTTGGTATCGGATACAGAGCGGAATTAAAGGGAAACAATCTTGTACTTATGCTTGGATTTTCACATCCGACAGTATTTTGTCCGCCGGATAACATTACGATCGAAGTTCCAAATCCTAACACAGTAGTCATTAACGGAATAAGTAAAGATCTTGTAGGACTGGTTGCTTCAAAGATCAGATCATTCAGATTACCTGAGCCGTATAAAGGTAAAGGAATTAAATATGAGAATGAAGTAGTAAGAAGAAAAGCAGGAAAAGCAGCAGCAAAATAAAATTATCAGAAAAGATCATGAATCAAATACAAAAAAGTAAAAAAAGACTCGAAAGAATCAGACATCAGATAAGAAAGAAAGTAAGCGGGACATCTGAGAAACCAAGATTAGTAGTTTACAGAAGCTCAAATCATATATATGCTCAGTTGATAGACGATGTGAATGCAAAAACAATAACATCCGTATCAACAAAGTCGAAAGATGTAGCAGAAAAGATCTCCGGAATAAAGGGAAAGATCGGAAAGAGCAAGGAAGTTGGCAAGATCACAGCTGAAAAGGCAAAAGCATCAAATATTAATCAGGTAGTATTTGACAGAAACGGATACCTGTACCATGGCAGAGTGAAAGCACTCGCCGATGGAGCCAGAGAAGGTGGTTTAAACTTCTAAATATATTCAGTATATTTGTAAGTTTTGACAGATAATAAACCAAACAATCTCGGGTCGTCTAATGGCAGGACAGCGGCTTTTGGAGCCGTACGTGGAGGTTCGACTCCTCCCCTGAGAACCAATACAGATTATAACAGATTAAAACAGAATCAAAAAGAATTATTTAGAATCAGAAAGAAATTTATAATTTAATGATAAAAAAGACAAAAGTTTTCAAAGCAGGAGAGTTAGAGTTAAAAGAGAAGATGGTTTCCATCGGCAGAGTTGCGAAGGTAGTAAAAGGCGGAAGAAGATTCAGCTTTTCGGCAGTATCTGTAGTAGGTGACGGTAAAGGGCATGTTGGAATAGGACTTGGTAAAGCAAACGAGGTAACTGATTCTATCAGAAAGAGCGTAGAGGATGCCAAAAAGAATGTAGTCAAAGTACCTATCATCAGAGGTACGATACCGCATGAGATCATAGGAAAATACGGAGCAGCAAGAGTATTGCTAAAGCCAGCCTCACCCGGTACCGGAATAATAGCCGGAAGTAAAGTGAGAGCTGTACTGGAATCAGCAGGAGTACAGGATGTTCTGACAAAGATCCTCGGATCTGCAAATCCTCACAACGTAGTGAAGGCAACAATGAAAGCCTTATTATCACTCAGCGATGCCAAGAAAACAGCGGACAGAAGAGGATTGTCGTTACAGGAATTATTTAACAATTAACAAGCGGTTTAATATTTTATTTTCATAAAGAATAATTTTAAAAAGAAACAAATGCTAAAGATCACACAAACAAAAAGTATCATAGGAAGATTAAAGAAACAGAAACTTACAATTGAGGCTTTAGGATTAGGGAGACCGAATTATTTTACCGTAAAGAATGATACTCCTCAGATCAGAGGAATGATCAATGTGGTAAAGCATCTTGTAACTGTCGAGGAAGATTACAAAGAGACAAAGTAATTGCAGTAATATCCGTTTAATCAGAGATTAAAAAATACACTAAAAGAATTATCAGTTTTCTAAATATAAAATTCAGATTTTAAGATGGACATTTTAAGTAATTTAAAATACGCTGAAGGTTCAAGAAAAAAGAAAAAGCGTGTTGGAAGAGGTCAGGGTTCAGGATACGGAGGTACTTCCACAAAAGGTCACAAAGGTCAGCATTCCAGATCGGGAGCTAAATTCAGAGCCTGGTTTGAGGGCGGACAGATGCCTTTACAGAGAAGAGTTCCGAAATTCGGATTTAAAAACATTAACAGAGTTGAATATATTACTATCAATCTTGATGATATTCAGGCATTGATTGATTCCGGAAAGATTTCCGAGACTAAAATTGATAAAGAATATTTGTTAACCAATAAACTTATAAAGGGAAGAAACAAGCCTTTAAAAGTATTAGGTAACGGAGATATTAAAACCAAAATAGAAATTACTGCGAATGCTTTCAGTAAAACTGCTATTGATAAGATTGAAAAAGGCGGAGGAAAAGCAGTCATAGTATGAGTGGATTTATAGAGAGTTTCAGGAATATATTCAAGATCGAGGAGTTAAGGAACAGGCTTTTATTCACGCTTGCTATTCTTGTAGTAGTAAGGATCGGAGCTCACATTACGCTTCCGGGAATAGATGCAGGTATACTTGCTGAAGCTCAGAAAAATCAGGCTTCAAATACTTTATTCGGTCTTTATGATATGTTCGTAGGAGGTGCATTTAAGAATGCAGCTATATTTGCACTTGGCATTATGCCATATATCAGTGCATCGATCATTATACAGCTTTTAGGAGCTGTCTTCCCTTATTTCCAGAAGCTTCAGAAAGAAGGAGAAGAAGGAAGAAAAAAGATTAATCAGCTTACAAGAATAGGTACGATCCCTGTGGCAGCATTGCAGGCCTGGGGAGTAAGTGTTCAGCTTGCCAGCAGAAATGTAAATGATGTCAGTGTAATAAGTTCGGAAATATCAGGATTCTTATTTACGATCACTACTGTAATTATTCTGACGGCGGGAACAATTTTTATGATGTGGCTTGGTGAACAGATCACTGACCGTGGAATCGGAAACGGTATTTCTCTTATTATTTTCATTGGTATCATAGACAGATTTCCTTACTCAGTATTTGATGAATATCAGATCGTCTCATCGGGCGCAAGAAATTTACTTATAGAATTAGTTTATATAGCAGCGTTCTTATTTATAGTAGCAGGTGTAATTGCTGTAACTGTAGCAACGAGGAAAATACCAGTTCAATATGCTAAACGGGTAGTCGGGAGAAAAGTATTCGGAGGTGTCACTCAGTATATTCCGATGAAAGTAAACTCAGCAGGTGTTATGCCACTGATTTTTGCTCAGTCTATAATGTTTATTCCAAGTACAGTTTTATCATTCTTCCCTAATAGTGAGTTCATGCAGGGAATTTCGAAATATTTTGATTACACAAGCTGGTTTTATTCAGTTATATACGCATTGATGATCATATTCTTTACTTATTTTTATACAGCTATTGCATTCAATCCGAAAGATGTATCGGATAACATGAAAAAGCAGGGAGGATTTATTCCGGGAGTAAGACCGGGTAAACCGACATCAGATTATATTGATAACATATTAACAAAGATAACATTACCGGGCGCTATATTTTTGGCAATAATAGCTATACTGCCGACATTCCTGATGAAGCTTGGAGTAACAACAGGACTGGCATCATTTTTCGGAGGAACAAGTCTTCTTATCATAGTTGGTGTTGCGCTGGATACTTTACAGCAGATAGAATCACACCTGCTTATGAGACACTATGACGGATTCATGAAAACCGGTAAACTGAAAACGAGAAGATAAGTATATGTCTTTAATTAAGACTCAGAAAGAAATAGAATTAATAAAAGAAAGTTGTAAGATAGTTTCAGAAGTATTCAAGTATATAAAGGAATTTGTAAAAGAAGGAATAACAACCGAAGAGCTTGACAAAAAGATTGAAGCTTTTATAATTTCAAAGGATGCATATCCTGCATTCAAAGGTTATAAAGTAGACAGAAAGATATTTCCATCTAGCAGTTGCATTTCAGTCAATGAAGAAGTCGTTCATGGATTACCCGGAAAAAGGGTTTTGAAAAACGGAGATATTGTTTCAATAGATGTAGGTGTAAAGAAAAACGGATATTATGGAGACGGTGCAAATACATTTGCAGTCGGTGAGATATCACCAAAGATCTCGAAGTTATTAAAAGTCACACAGGAGTCATTATATAAGGGAATTGCAATGGCTGTCGATGGAAATGAAGTAAATGATATTTCAGTTGCAATTCAGAATTATGTAGAGGGTTCGGGATACGGAATAGTAAGGGAACTGGTTGGACACGGAATCGGAAAAAATTTACATGAAGAGCCGGCAATACCGAATTTTTACAGTCCTGAATCAAAACAAAAGTTGTTTGAAGGAATGGTAATAGCAATCGAACCGATGGTTAATTACGGAACACATAAAGTTTATCAGAGAAATGACGGATGGACAATTTCGTCGAAAGATGAATCCCCATCTGCTCACTTTGAACATACAGTACTGGTAAGCAAAGGCAAGGCTGAGATTTTAACAATATAAAACAGATCTGAAAAGGATTAATGGCAAAACAAGAAGCGATAAAAGTTGACGGAATAATATCAGAAATTTTACCAAACACTAATTTTAAGGTAAAATTAGAGAATGGTCATGAGATTCTTGCACATATATCAGGTAAGATGAGAATGAATTATATCAGAATACTTCAGGGTGATAAAGTAACAGTTGAGCTTTCACCATATGATCTTACCAAGGGCAGGATCACATACAGATACAAATAATTATATACAATAAAAACATAACAGTAATATTATGAAAGTGCGGAGTTCAGTAAAAAAAATTTGTTCGAAGTGTAAAATCATAAAACGCAAAGGCGTTGTAAGGGTAATTTGCACAAATCCAAAGCATAAGCAAAGACAGGGTTAAAAATAATTTTAAAAATAATCTTTCAGGAGAAATAAATTGGCAAGAATAGCCGGAGTAGATTTACCGAAAAATAAAAGAGTAGTGATAGGACTTACATCCATATTTGGGATCGGACTATCAACTGCAAAAAAAATATTGTTAGAGGCAGGAATCAGTGAGGATAAGAAAGTATCCCAGCTGACTGACGATGAAGTAAATCAGATCAGAGCCGGAATAACAAATGAGATAAAAGTAGAAGGCGCTCTGAAATCTGAGATAGCAATGAACATTAAGAGATTAATGGATACCGGAACTCTCAGGGGAAAAAGACACAGAAGAGGATTACCTGTCAGAGGACAGAGGACCAAGACAAATGCCAGAACGAGAAAAGGAAAGAAAAAAACTGTCGCAGGTAAGAAGAAAGTAGCGGCTAAGAAGTAATCTCCTTTTAGAGTAACGGAATTATAATTTGTATAAAAAATTTTATATTAAATAAACAGAGTTAAAATTGGCAAAGAATTTTAAAAAGACAAAGAAGAAAGCTCAGGTAGATGCAAACGGTGTAGCACATGTAAAAGCTACATTCAACAATGTTATAGTTACCCTGACAGATCTAAGCGGAAATACGGTTGCATGGGCATCTTCCGGAAAAATGGGATTCAAGGGTTCGAAAAAGAATACCCCTTTTGCGGCGCAGCTTACTGCTGAATCAGCAGCAAAAGCAGCAATGGATGTAGGAATGAAAAAGGTCGAAGTGCTTATCAAAGGAGTTGGCTCCGGCAGAGATGCAGCAATAAGATCTCTCAATACAGCAGGGCTGGAAATTACGTCTATAAAGGACATAACACCTTTGCCACATAACGGGTGCAGACCTCCGAAGAAAAGAAGACAATAATCATAAAACAGAATTTTAAAAGATCAAAAAAAAATAAATGGCAAGATATACAGGACCAAGTTGTAAATTATGTCGAAGAGAAAGAATGAAATTGTTCCTTAAGGGAACAAAATGTTTCTCAGACAAATGTCCGATTGAAAGCAGAAATTATCCTCCGGGACAGCACGGACTATCAAGAAGATCAAGGATCTCAGACTATGCGATTCAGTTAAGGGAAAAGCAGAAAGTAAGAAAAACTTATGGTGTTCTTGAGAATCAGTTCAGGAGATATTTTGCAGAGGCATCAAGAAAAACCGGTGTAACCGGTGATAATCTTGTGAAGCTTCTGGAAAGAAGATTTGACAATACAGTATACAGACTTGGGTTAGCGCCTTCAAGAAAAGCTGCAAGGCAACTTATTATACACAAGCATTTTACTATTAACGGTAAAATGGTAAATATTCCGTCCTATCTTTTAAAATCAGGGGATTCAATACAGGTAAGAGATAAGAGTAAGAAACTGGAACTTATTCATGATTCTATGAAAAGAATCAAAGATAACATGATGGTTACATGGCTTTCACTGGATAAGGCAAACATGAAGGGAATATTTATGAAAGAGCCGGATAGAGCTGAAGTTCCTTTTGTTGCAAATGAACAGCTCATAGTCGAGTTGTATTCAAAATAGTTTTAAAATAAAATAAAAACAGACAAGAATAATATGATGAAGATAAATAATTTTCAAATGCCGGAATCAATTGTAAAAGAGGAATCTTCTTACACTGATACATTCGGTAGATTTATAGTTCAGCCTCTGGAGAGAGGATATGGAGTGACCCTTGGAAACTCTATGAGAAGAATTCTGATCTCATCTCTGCCGGGAAGTGCTATAATTGCAATCAGAATAAACGATGCGCCGCATGAGTTCACGACATTAAAAGGAGTAGTAGAAGATCTGTCAGAAATAATTCTTAATCTTAAAGAAGTCAGATTTAAGGACCTTACCGGAAAATCTCAGAAAATTGAATTTAACTTAAAGGGACCTCATAAATTTACTGCGAAAGATCTTCAGGATCATACATCGGATTTTGAAATTTTAAATCCTGATAAATATATCGCCACTTTAAATAAAGATGCAAATCTTAACATTGAGTTAAGAATGGGAACCGGAGTTGGGTATGTACCTTCGGAGGACAACAAACAGGCAAATCTGCCACTTGAGTTCATTCCTATGGATTCTATATTCTCACCAGTAAGAGTTGCAAATTACATCACAGAAAATACAAGAGTTGGCAAAAGAACTGATTACGAAAAACTTATACTGGAGATCACAACTGACGGTTCAATTAATCCTGAAGATGCATTAGTCTATGCATCAACTTTATTGCAGGAGCATGTGCAGTTATTCCTGAACCTGAATCCAAAGCAGATCGAAAAAGTTGAAGATCCGGTAAAAACAGAAAAAGATGAAGAGCATGAAATGATCAGAAAAATTCTGATTATGCCTGTTGATGAGCTTGATCTGTCAGTCAGATCGCAGAATTGTTTAAGATCTGCAAACATCAAGACTATTGCTGATCTTGTCGGTAAAAACGAAGGTGAAATGCTTCATTACAGAAATTTTGGAAGAAAATCACTTGCAGAGTTAGGTGAGTTAATAGAAAATTTCGGATTAACTTTCGGAATGGATGTGGATAAATATCTAAAAGAAGAACCTGTTATTTAAAAATATTTCATAAAAGAACATTTAGAATCTCATGGTACACAGAAAAAAAGGCAGAAAATTAAACAGGACAGCGAGTCACAGAAGCGCTCTATTGTCAAATTTATCTATAGCTTTAATATTAAATAAAAGAATCAGAACTACCGAAGCAAAGGCAAAAGAATTACGAACTGTAATCGAGCCTCTGGTCTCAAAGGCAAAGAAAGCTCTTAAATACAGGGATACTGCTCCGGAAAAAAACGTTCATCTGAGAAGAGAAGCAAGAAAATTTCTTAACAATAAGGAAGCTTTGAACATATTATTTGATGAGATTGGATTAAAAGTCGGAGACAGACCCGGAGGATATACAAGGGTTTTGAAAACCGGGAACAGATACGGAGACGGTGCAAGAACTGCCATTATAGAATTCGTAGATTATAATTTTATAAAAGCTAAAGAAGAGCCGGTTAAGGATGCGGATGAAAAAGGAACAACAGAGGCTAAGAAAACTTCTGAAAAGAAAGCCCCGAAAAAAGCAGGCAAAGTAAAAGAGAAGAAAGCAGAAACTGAAACTAAAGAAGAAAAGAAGCCGAAGACTAGAAAAAGCACAAAAAAGAAATCTGAAGAAAGTTAATTTCTTTCAAATTTTAAAATCCTTAACGAAATAAAAATTTTTTTCAAAAAAATGATATATTAGTTAAGGATTTTTCGTTTAAAAAACAGGAGGTAAAATGAAAATATTATCAGCAGAATTCATCAAAAGTATTTATGATCTGAGAGCATTGCCTAATTCTGTATTATCTGAATTTGTTTTTGTAGGCAGATCAAATGTAGGTAAGTCTTCATTGATCAATATGATCTGCAATAAAAAGAAAATGGCCAAGATAGGATCGGTGCCGGGAAAGACAAGACAACTTAATTATTTTTTGATAAATGAAAAATTTTATCTGGTGGATCTTCCCGGATACGGTTATGCAAAAGTTCCCGAACAGATCAGAGCAGGCTGGAGAAAATTAGTAGAAGATTATATCAGCGAGAGATCAAATGTAAAACTTGTATTTGTGATGATCGATTCCAGACACGAACCTACTTATCTGGATGAACTCATGGTAAGCTGGCTTGAATATTATGAAATTCCATTTGCAGTAGTGCTTACAAAGTCAGATAAGATTTCCTCAAACAAAATGCAGAAACAAATTTACAGGGCTTCAAAAATTGTAAACAATGAAGATCTCTGTATTGACTATATTCCTTTTTCAATTGTAACCGGAGAAGGGAAATATGAAATATTAAAACTCATCGAAGAGCATCTCGATAATTAAGAATTCTCAATTGTTCCGGGATCTGTTTTTAAAAAGTTATTAATTAATTGAACAATGACCAAACTTAAAATTTTAATAGCTGATGAAATAGATACTGCCGGTCTTAAGCAACTTCCGAAAAATAAATTTAATGCCGAATTAAGATTCGGCATTTCCAATTCTGAAATAATAAGTAAATACAGTTCTTACGATATCCTTGTAATCAGGAGCATCAGAAAAATAGACAGGAAATTTATCGAAGATACAAATTTCAAAGTCATCGCAACTTGCTCAAAAGGCACGGATCATATTGATACTGAATTTGCCGGAAAGAAAAAAATAATTATTCTTAACGCAGACGATTCAAATAATATATCTGCAGCAGAGCATACTTTGGGTTTGTTAATTGCATCGGAAAAGAAAATATTGTTGTCGGATAATTTAGTAAGAAAAGGAAAATTTAAATTTTATGATTTTGAAAGAAACGAATTAAAGGATAAGAAGATCGGAATTATCGGGTTTGGTAAAGTCGGAAGCTATGTAGGGAAGTTAAGCGAAGCATTTGGAATGAAGGTATATGCTAATGACACTGATAAAAATGTCAGAGCGAAATATAAAAAAACTGAATTTAAAAGTTTAAATTTTCTTTTAAGAAACTGTGATATTGTAACGGTTCACATTCCGTTATCTAAAAAAAATTATAAATTTATTTCAAAAGAAAAATTAAATTTATTAAAAGAAGATACATTATTCGTAAATACTTCAAGAGGGGATGTTGTGGATGAACGGCATTTGATTGATTTGCTGAGAAAAAAGAAAATAAATTTTGCGGCGCTTGATGTTTTTAACAATGAACCATTTATAAATAAAGAACTGACAGGACTTGACAATGTGATCCTTACTAACCATATTGCAGGTAAAACAATACAGAGCAGAAGAAAAATTTCCGAAAATATTTTTTTTCAGATAAAAAATTTAAAATTATCAATGCAAAAGTAAGTAATGAAATTTACGGTAACTTTAAGGTTTCTTAATACGAAATAATATATTGACAAGTTACAGCATTAGTAGTATATTTATTAAAATTTTTACGACCCTCTAATAAAAAAAATCATTAATTCAATAAAATAAACTAAGGAGAAAAAACATGTTAACAAAATTTACAACATTTTCACTTTTACTTATTTTAACAATCTTTTCTGCAGGAACATCTTTTTCACAGGACAGAAAAGTTGTAAAAAATACAGTATTAGATGGATCGGAAATCGGTACCAGAAATTTGAATAAATCTGTAAAAAATACTACAGACAACAATTTACAACCAATGACAACAGCCGGTGGATTAACAGTTACATATTCCACTTTTGGTTTAAGTTCATATTATGATTTACAATCAAACAGTACAACCAACGAAGTATGGCAGGATCCTAATAATGCTGATTATGTTCATTCAGCTGTTATGGTTTTACCGGTATTCGGCGGTACAAGAGTTGTTAATTATGTATTAAGTACTGACAGAGGTGTTACCTGGACAAATTTTGGTAGCATTGATGTTGCAGCTTCAGGTTTCCCATCAATTGATGGTTTATCAGACGGATCTGCAATAGTAACTATGCACACAAGTGCAGGTGGTGTTGGAACAAGAAGTCAGGTTTTCACTGATCTTGGACCTGGATTTGGTTCATGGAGCAGATTTGATCCGGGTACATCAGGAGCAAATTCTCTTATCTGGGGAAGAGTCGTTGCAACACAAAGTATTTCAAGTACAATTAAATGGGTATTAACTTCTTCACAAAATGCTACAGACGGTGAAGTTGCTACAATCACTCAATCAGATTTAGCTCCTCCGGGAACATTCAGCCCATGGAATCCTTATCTTTCAGATAATGCAGAGCAATATTGTCTTGCAAGAGGCGAAGACGGAAGAATCGGAAATGCATTTATTTCACAAGGTGCAGTTAATCTTGGTGATGTTGAATTCAGAGAGTCAATGGACGGTGGTCTTACATGGTCTACACCAATAAAGATCTATGATGCAAATCCTGCTGTTGATACACTTGGAGCATTCAGAGGTTTAAGTATGGTATATCTTGGAAACACACCATGTGTAACATTTGAAGTTGACTATATTACAGAAACAGGATTTTTCCCAACTTTACCAAGTTCAATTTATTGCTGGAACCCAACTGTTAACAGTGGAATTCCTGTAATGGTAGCTAATCAAAGTAACGTAACATTCTATCCGAATAATGGTGTTGAAAATGGTGTTATGACTCCAATCTGCAGACCTGCAATCGGAAAAGTAAACGGAAATTCAAACAACAATGTTTTATTTATTGCTATGAATGTTGCTACAGCAGAAATGGCAGCTGATTCAAATACTTATTATGCTATTTATTTCTCAACTTCATATGACAATGGAGCAACCTGGACAACTCCTGAAAGAATTACACCAGCTTCACCTTTAATGGATTACAGATATGTAAGTATCTCAAGAACAAATGCAGTAGTAGGTGACGGTTGTGAAGTTCAATTAGTTGTAGAAACTAAAAATTATGCAGGAGCTTTCGCACCAAACGAGCCTCCAGGACCGGCAGACTTTACTTCAGTGAAGGTTTTGGTTCCGCTAACCAGTATCAATGAGATCTCAAGCACAGTTCCATCTGACTATTCATTGAAGCAAAATTATCCAAATCCTTTTAATCCATCTACTTCTATCAGATTTGATATTCAAAAAGGATCAAATGTTTCTTTAGAAGTTTATAACATTAAAGGACAAAAAGTTGCTACACTTATCAACAATGAATTTGTATCACCAGGTACAAAAGAAGTTTCATTCAACGCAAGCAACTTAACAAGTGGTATTTATTATTATACCTTAAGTACAGGTAATTTCACAGACACAAAAAAAATGATGTTGATTAAATAAAAATTGTTTATTACATTAAAATAATTCCGACCCTCATAAAAAGCAAGAAATTGTATTTTTGTGAGGGTTTTTTTAAAATAAGAAAGACTATGACAAAAAAAATTACTAACTTAATTTTTTCTAAAAGGGGGAAAAAAATGACCACGACATTAAAATTTATGCTTTCCCTATTGATTGTTCTTAGTTTTATTTTCAGCAATTCATTCGCTTTGGATAAGCAGGGAACAACCGGGAAGATCACCGGTAAGGTTATTGACGCCAAAGATAAATCTCCTTTAATAGGAGCCGTTATCAAAGTAGCTAATACTACTCTTGGTGCTATAACAGATGAATCCGGTGAGTACACAATCTTAAATGTAGATGTTGGAACATATAACGTTCAGGCATCCTACATTGGATACGACCCTCAGACTGTTACAGATTTAAAAGTTTCAGCTGATTTAACTTCAAGAGCTGATTTTGCTTTAAGAGTCGCCGGAAGTGAAATATCAACTGACGAAATTGAAATTGTAGGAAAAAGAAGTGCAATTTCACCTGACCAGAGCGGTCAGATCATCAATAAAGAATTTATTGATAATTCAGGAATAAGAGGTATTCAGAATCTTGCTTCCACTACTGCAGGTGTTGTACAGGACGAAAAAGGTACAAGCATAAATATCAGAGGTGGTAGAGTAAGTGAAACAGCCGTTATTGTGGATGGTGTTTTAACAACCAATCCTCTTGACGGAACTTCAACTGCATTAGTTAGCACAAATACACTTGAAGAATTAGCTGTATTAACAGGTGGTTTCAGTGCAGAATACGGAAACGTACTTAGTGGTATCATTAATGTTACAACTAAATCCGGTACAGACAGATACAGCGGTTCTATTGAAGGTATCACTGACGGATTCTTAGCTCAGGATTATTCACAGGGATATAATGTTTATAACCTGTCTTTTGGTGGACCATTAATTCCTACAAAAAAGCTATCAAGATTTATTAATTTTTACGGTGGATATGAAAGAAACTGGAATTTAGTACAGAATCCTGCATGGAATGCAGATCAACTGGGTTTATATAATAATGTTTTACCCGGTGCCAGTTCAGGTTCATGGGCATATAACGTAAAAATGAATTTTGATTTTTCTGAGCTTAACAAAAATACACCGATTCAATTAAAGATGGGTGTAAACAATTCCGATGTAGACGCAAGACAGTATATCGGATCTTACATGTTATATAATTATCAGAACAATCCGGATCTTATTACCAATAACAGACAATATTATGCAAAGATCAATCAGGTATTAAGTCCAAAAACATTTTATGAATTACAGTTTAATTTTTTTGATGTAGAAAACACACAGCAAAATCCATTTTTCCAGGATAGATTCGTAGAATACGGTTCAAGAAATAATGGAACAAACATTAGTTTTGATGCATATAATCAGTTTGCACTTTATGGAAGAGTTCAAAATTTCTTCGAGCATTCAAATACTTCATATTGGGAAGGTTCTTTAAACTTAACAACACAGTATAAAGAAAACGAGATCAAATTCGGAGGAAGTTACAGATATAACACTATCAGATATTACCAGAACAATCCTTTAAGAGCAATCAATTATCAGAATGTTCAGAATCAGGATTCGTTACAGGCAATTTACAATAATATCTTACTTGCTAATTACTACGGTTACAATTTTAATTATACACAAGAAGTTGATGATGGTGTAAACGGTGCAAAACATCCTATAGTTGCTGCTATATATTTACAGGATAAACTTGAATTCAAAGATTTCACATTGAATGTAGGTTTAAGATGGGACTATCTAAATGCTAATACATGGGGAATAAGAGATATTACAAATATCACAAAATACGGTGATCCAAATGCTCTTGATGATGCTGATTTTACGGATGACGTACCTGCTACATCAGCAGTAAGTCCGAGGATCGGTTTCTCATTCCCGGTTACAAATAATACAATCTTCCATGCTCAGTTTGGACAATTTATTCAAATGCCCGTTCTTGAGAATTTATATATCGGAAGAGACAATCTTTCTTACTGGGTAAATACATCAGGATTTGCCGGATCTTTCGGTAATCCAAATCTTCAGCCTGAAAGAACTACAGCTTATGAAATTGGTGTAAAACAGCAGGTTGGAAATGCTTTATCAGTAGGTTTAACTGCTTATTACAAAGATACATATGATCTT
Organism: Ignavibacteriota bacterium; assembly: GCA_020437545.1. Taxonomy (GTDB): domain Bacteria; phylum Bacteroidota; class Ignavibacteria; order Tepidaquicellales; family Tepidaquicellaceae; genus JAGPCH01. The sequence goes on along the minus strand of JAGQWH010000012.1, from coordinate 21,792 downwards.
ATAGGAATTCAAAAATATCCTCAGCTACCTAATCAGCTTCAGGTTTATGAAAATCTTGATTATGGAACACTCAGAGGATTTGACGTTTCTATTGATCTAAGAAGAACCAACAGACTCGCATTCAATATGTCTTACGGACTTGCATATGCTTCAGGTACCGGATCCAATCCTGATGCAGCAGCAACAGCAGCATGGTTAGGAACAAGACAACCAAAACTTACATCTCCTTTAAATTATGACCAAAGACATACCGGTCTTATCAACGTTGATTACAGATTTGGAAAAACAGATGTACCAAAAGGTTTCTGGGGTGATGTATTGTCTCAGGCAGGTATAAACTTCCAGTATTCTTATAACAGCGGAAGACCTTATACTCTGAAAAACCCATCTTCTGATCCATTTTCTTCAACAGGAGCAGGTGCACCTTTAGAGTCATCAATTAATGGTGTATACACTCCATGGAATAATCAGATTGATATGAGAGTTGATAAAACATTTTCTTTCAGTCAAATGAATTTAAATGTTTATGTATATATAATCAATTTGCTGAATTCAGAATTAGTAAATTCCGTATGGGAAAGCAGCGGTTCACCTAGTTCTACCGGTTATCTTAATACTCAGCAAGGACAAAACGTAGCTTCATCATATCAAAATCCTGCAAATGGAACAACATCTGCAGAGTATGAATATTTATATAATTTAAGATCAAACAATGTGAATAACTTTGGACCTCCTCAACAAATAAGGTTCGGAGCACAGTTAAGTTTCTAATTTAATATAATAACCGGGTAATTAGTTATTATATTTACCCGGTATTTTAAAAAAATTTAAGAGGGATAAACAATGGTTAAAAAAATATTAATTTTTATTGTTCCTGTCATACTTGTAATATTCTACGGGTTTAAGCCAAATGATCAACCCCGAAATAACAACAATGTAGATAACAGGAACACAAATCCTAACCAGGTTTTTGCGGTAACATCTGCTCAGCTTAATGCAAATCAGATAAATACATGGTTCAGGACAAATGGTTCTTTTAACAGGGACCCATCAACCGGTAACGCCGGATTTGAATGGCCAAAAGGTTCAGGTAAGACAGCTAGATATGCTTCCGGACTTTGGCTTGGATGTGTAGTTGGAAATGACACATTAATAGCAGTAGCTGAATATTCTTATGACTATTCTCCCGGATACTGGAGTAACAGTGGACAGGCAGAAGGAAGTAATGATCCGGCTTATAAAATCTATAATATCTATGAAGGTAACACTACTTCTTCTGATTATCTAAACTGGCCGGTTAATCAAGGTGCATATACTGATTCATTAGGGAATCCATTATTTCTCGGATCTCAGACTCAGTTTTATTCATATGTAGATTATCCGCACGGATCAAATAATGCAAGTTTAGCTTCTTTACAGGCACAGGTACTTCAGACTAACTGGGCATACAATGTTAATGGTCCGTTAGGAAACATTGTATTCCAGGAATACAGAATTATCAACAGAAGTACAAATGTATGGACTAATACTTATCTTGCTCAATGGTCAGATGATGATCTTGGAACAGCTACAGATGATAAAGTTGGCGTGGATTTAGATTTAAATTTAGGTTATACCTATAATGCAACTAATAATGACGGTGTTTACGGAGCTGCTCCACCTGCAGTAGGCTTTGACTTCTTCAGAGGAGCATTAGTAGCTTCTCCGGGCGATACAGTTTCTTATTACAGTCCTCCCGGAAGTAATAATCTTATCGTTAAACCTAATTTCAAAGATATAGGACTTAGCGTATTCAATTTCTACAATAACGGATCTCCTCCACCTGCTGATCCTCAGGATCCTACAGAAACATACAGGGTTATGGAAGGAAAATGGAAAACCGGAGAATCATGGGTAGACCCAAATTCCGGGGATACAGTAACAGCATGTTACACAGGTGATCCTGTAACTAATTCAGGTTGGCTTATGTCACAACAGAATGACGTGAGATTTATTCAGAGCACGGGTCCATTTACTATGAATCCGGGTGATACACAAATTATTGTTGTTGCTCAGGTTATCGCCAGAGGAACAAGTAACCTTGCAAGTATAACTTCATTAAGAAGTACAGATATTCTTGCACAGAGAATTTTTGACAATAATTTTCAGGTTCCGAATTCACCACCTGTAGTTCCAACTTCAGTGTATGCTCCGGGTAACGGTCAGATCTATCTTTCATGGAGTGATACAGCCGAAAAGATCTCGATACCAAATAAATTGTCAAATGGTGTCTATAAATTCCAGGGTTATAATTTATATCAGATCAAAGCAGGCGCAACCGGAAGTTTACCGGAAGACAGGATCCTGATGGCTACTTATGATATTAATGATGGAATTACAGATATTAAGGACAGTGTCTTTAATAATGAATTCGGTACATTCATTTATTATGTGGTTCAGAAAGGTTTTGATAATGGAATATCAAGATATTTTGTAATGGACAGAGATTATGAAAACAATACAATCCTCAATAACGGTACTCAATACAGAGTGGTTGTAACGGCTTATTATTATGATTCACTGGGTGGACCTTTCTCAGCTCCAAAAGTTGCAGAAACACCTATAACATCAACAAATATTCAACAGGTTATACCTCAGAATTTAACTTTGGGAACTGTTGTATATAATAATGTAGGAGATACTATACCAACCAATCAGAGTGATCTCGGTTCAATGCCTATTGTTGTTTCTCCGCTTGAACTGCTATCAGCTACGTATGTATCTTATTATGGTCAGGCTAACGGTGCAACTGTATGGAATCTTGACAGGACCATGGGAGGTACGACATCTACTTTGTTAACAAATCAGACAGACTTTACGGGAACACAGGATACAGCAGCAATTGTTGACGGATTCCTGATGGTACATAAAAATATTCAGGATTCAGGAATTATTCTGGATCAGAATGATCCGGTTGCAATTACAAATAATGTATCAACAAACACAAATACAGGCGCCTGGACATATTCACCGGCTAACAGTCAGTGGTTTACAGGACCCGATACTACAGCTATAACAAATGCAGCAACAAGCAATGTAAAAATTATCAAACGTCAGTTCCAGAGCAGAAGTCTTGGAATCAGCTGGCCATATAGTCAGTCTTTCAGGAATTCATTTACAAGAGTCAAAGCTAATGGATCTCAGTTTACTCCTGCCGGAGGTGCAAATGATCCAATGCTAAACGGAGGACCATTAAGAACTATTAAAATGGTTTTCGGAGAAAACTCAATGGCGTACAGATATGCCAATACAAATAATGAAAACGTATTGACAACTGATACAAACTTAGTACTTACTCCATATAAAGACATGGTAAGTATTCCGTTCAGTGTTTATGCAGCGGATAACCTTGATTCATCCGGTGGCGCTCTGAGAAAACTGAATGTTGCTTTTATTGATGCAGATGCAAGCGGTACATGGAATCCTGACGGATCAGGTATGGGTGGATTCGAATATACCTATATCTTAGCATCCTCATACAGTGAAACACCGGCTCCAATATACCAGGCAAAGACTCCCGGTATTGCAGGAGGTGCTAACGGATTCTCATCAATGGATATAATGTATGCCTGGTTACCTAGAAGGAAAACAGTAAACGGAGCTCCATTAACATGGACTACCGGTGATACTTTAACAGTTTCACCTTACATCGTTACCAGACCGGATTTTGTTCCCGGATATCCTGTGAAGTATACCTGGAATGTCAATGGAACATCAATAGCTAATCCGACAATAGCAAAGGATAATCTTAGTGAGGTAAATGCATATCCAAATCCTTATTACGGTACCAACAGTTTAGAAACAGATCCATTTGCAAGATTTATTTATATAAGTCATTTACCACAAGTATGTAATATTTATATATATTCGCTTGATGGTACACTTGTAAGTTCGATTCAAAGAAATAATCCGGATCCAAATAATTCGCTTGAAAAATGGAATATGCAGAATGCATCGCAGATCCCGGTTGCAAGCGGAATGTATATTATAATAGTAGATGCAGGCAGCATTGGCGTGAAAACTCTGAAGGTTGCAATATTTACACCTGAAGAGAGACTAGATACATTTTAATTAAAACTTTATTATGCCTGCCTTTAGCGGCAGGCATAATGATAAACTAAATGTTTTTTTAATAAGGAGAAAAAAATGAAAAAAATAGTTTTTACAATATTTCTAACAATAACCCTTATAAGTAATTGCCTGGTTGCCGGTCCTAAAAATAAAATAGGTCTGTCATCTGCTGCGGAATTACTTATTCCGGTAGGTTCTATAGGAACTTCCATGGGTGGGTCTAACCTAGCAACAACCACAGGTCTGGATGCTATCTACTGGAATCCTGCAGGGCTATCATATTTAAGCACAAAAACTGGAGAAGTAATGTTCTCCAATCAAAAGTACATTGCAGATATAGATCTTAATTATTTTGCAGGTGCTTATAAATTACCAAACGTAGGAACATTCGGTATCTCAGTAAAAGCAATGAGCTTTGGAGATATTGAAGTAACTACAACAAACAGTCCTGACGGAACAGGTGAGACATTTTCACCGACATATCTTACCATCGGATTATCCTATGGAAGGAATATGACAGACAGGATCGCTTTCGGAACAACTCTGAAAGTCCTCTATGAAGAAATAAGCCGGGAATCAGCAAAAGGTGTAGCCTTTGATTTCGGTTTACAGTATAACGTTATAGGATCCGGATTACAATTCGGAGTTGCTCTTTTGAATCTTGGACCTGCTATGGCTTTTACCGGTGCAGACCTTGAATCATTCTACCCGCCATCGGGTTCAGCTCCGGGACAGAATCTTGAGCCAAGAAGCATTATTCTTGAGGATTTTGAATTACCAACTTCATTCTCTTTAGGATTAAGTTATGATTTCAGATTAGACAAGAAAAACAATGTCATGCTTAACGGAACATATCAGGCAAACAGTTTTTCATCTGATGATTATAACCTTGGTGCAGAATACAACTACAATAAAATTGTTTACATCAGAGGTGGATATCAGTTCACTGATCAGGACAATACAAGTGACAGAGCCTTTACCGGTTTAACATTCGGTGCAGGTCTTAACTACAATGCCGGATCAATGAATATCGGATTTGATTATGCTTACAAAGGATCTGAATCTTTCTTTGATAACAATCAGCACTTTACGGTTACTTTAGGATTCTAATTGCAATTAAAGTAATAATCAAAATAAGTTAAATTATAAAAGGTAATCAATTCTTTGATTACCTTTTTAATTATCTGACTTTACTTTTTAATTTCAGATTTAAATAAGTATTTTTAGATAAATTTTCGTTATATATTTTTACTGGTAAAATAAAAAAAATCAAAAATGAAACTTGCAATAAATATAGATCATGTTGCCACAATCCGTGAAGCGCGCGGGGAGAACGAACCTGATCCTGTGATAGCGGCAGGGATTTGTGAATTAGCAGGTGCTGCCGGTATAGTTTGTCATTTAAGGGAAGACAGAAGACATATAAATGACAGGGATCTGAAATTAATAAGAGAGGTCGTTAAAACCAAACTTGATCTTGAAATGGCCGCGACTGATGAAATGCTGAAAATTGCCATAGATACTCTTCCGGAAATTGTAACGCTTGTTCCTGAAAAAAGACAGGAGCTTACGACAGAAGGCGGATTGAATATTTTAGCTGATAAAAGCAGATTTGAAAATATAATATCTGAACTGCATTCCAAAGATATTCTTGTCAGTCTGTTTATTGATCCTGATCCTGCCAGTGTAGATATGGCATTTGAAATAAAAGCTGATATCATAGAAATTCATACAGGTAAGTATGCCAATGTCAGATCTGAAAAAGAGATTCTGACTGAATTAAGCAAAATAGCGGTTACTTCAAGATTAGCTTCAGAGCTTGGAATGATAGTGACAGCAGGACATGGATTAAATTATCAGAATGTTCTGCCGGTTGCAGCTATATCAGAGATCAGTGAAATTAGTATCGGTCACTCAATAATATCGAGAGCAGTTTTTACAGGACTTGAAAGGGCAGTAAAAGATATGCTCGATCTTTTAAATCTTAAAAAATAAAATTAGTAAATTGATCGAACTGAAAGTAACAGGATTAGTAAAGATTTATAAGAAAAGGGCAGTAGTCAATAATGTTTCACTCAAGTTAAAGCAAGGTGAAATAGTTGGTCTGCTGGGTCCCAACGGAGCCGGTAAGACAACTACCTTTTACATGATCACAGGAATGATAAAACCTGATGAAGGTGAAATTGAATTTGAAAAAGAGGATATAACAAAACTGCCTATGTACAAAAGAGCAAGGATCGGGATAGGCTATTTACCACAGGAAGCTTCTGTCTTCAGAAAATTAACTGTAAGAGAAAATATCCTGTCAATATTACAGTTCATGAAACTTGATAAAAATGAAATGGAAGAGAAATGTGAAAGTCTAATGAAGGAATTTCATATTGATAAATTAAGAGATTCTTATGGCTATGTTTTATCGGGTGGTGAAAGGAGAAGAACCGAAATTGCAAGATGTCTTGCTTCAGATCCAAAGTTTATTCTGCTTGATGAACCATTTGCCGGGATCGACCCTATTGCTTCAGAAGAGATCATGAAAATAATCGGTACTCTTAAAAAAAGGGGAATCGGAATTCTTATCACTGACCATAATGTGCATGAAACTTTATCTATAGTTGACCGGGCTTATATACTTATTGACGGTAAAATATTCAGATCGGGAAATGCTCAGGAACTTGCTAATGATGAAATGGTAAAAAAATTCTATCTTGGACAGAATTTCAATCTTGACAGATATTTACTAAAAGATCAGCAGTGATCAATTATTTATCCGATTTTACATTAGTATCTTTAGAACTGTTTTTTTTCGTTGAAGTATCAGAATTTGTATTTACTGAATCTGTTTTAACAGATTTTTTATCTTCTTTACCTGTAGTTTCTTTTTTGCCGGTTTCGGAAGATCCTGTTCCTTTTGTTTCAGAGTTTGCTGATGCAGGTGAAGAAGCAGTCTTCTCTGAAGGTTTATTCTTATAATCAGTTAAATAAAATCCGCTCCCTTTAAATATCAATCCGCCTCCGGTACCTATTAATCTTCTCAGTGTTTTCTTTCCGCATTCCGGACATTTGGTTAATTTATCATCCTTCATCGACTGATAAATTTCGAAGAGATGATCGCAGTTATCGCATTTATATTCGTATGTCGGCATTAATTATATATTTAAAAATTCTTTTTTTGCTTTATCATATTCTTCCTGTGAAATAAGTCCTTCATCCAGTGCTTCTTTGTATTCCTTTAGTTTGGATTTTGAGACTTTGACATTATTTTTAATTTGCGGCATATCAAAAGTTTCATCTGCGGGTTCATCAGAATCAGAAAGTATTTCTTCTACTTTTAGGACTCTCTTCATCCCGTCACCGATAAGCTTTGATATTTCATCAGGATTATGCTTATAATTAATTACTTTAGAAGTAAACCCGGCTTTTTCATTTAAACTGATCTTGTCTTCAATTTCTTTAGAAAGGTTTCTTAAAATTTTATATTGATAAGTCTCAACTTTCCTTTTCGCATCACCTGAGATCTCAAATTCAGTCGGCTTATAGATTTCGTCATAATAATATTCATAAATAGAAAGCATTTCAGCAAGTTTATTAGTTTTAAAAAACTTATTCTGAATATCTTCTGCATCTTTTAAAATCCGGTATCTCAAAGCATCTTTTCCTTGTTCTTCAAAAAGTCTGTTTATTAATCTTGATTCAATACCAAGTTGTTCAACTCTCTTAACGGTAATTCCTTCCTGCTTTGTATATTTGTAAATAGCTTTTGAAGATTCGGTCTCAGGAATAACATCAAACACTCCAAATATCAGTCCGAGAAGATAAGCTTTATATGCTTCATCAAGTCTTACTCTTTCTTCATCATTTAACGGTATAATGTCATGATAAATGAAATGATTCTTATTTATATGCAGATCCACATTATGGTTTTGGGAAAGCTGTTTATAATAAGGTTTCATTTCCTCTGCAATCGTATATGAGTAAAAGAAAGGAAGCCCTGCCCATTCAGAATAAAATGTAATTGAAGAGTTATCTGCAGAATCTTTAAACTCGACATTTGCTCCGGCAATAGACTGGATCAATGACTGAAATTTTTTGAATGAAGGTGTATTAGTTTTAATACCTACATAATATTTTTTAGCAGATTCGTCAAGTTTGAAACTTCCCGGGATCTCTCTTGTCCGGAGCCATGGGAATGCCTGATTAAACATTCCTCTTATCTTGGATTCGCTTCTTATTGCATCCTTGTCAAAAAGAATATCTGTAATATTGTAATCTTCTCTGATTCCGTCAAACTGTTTCTTGGCAAATGCCAGCATTTTATTCTCTATGAGCTGCGCATCCCGCTCTCTCAGAATATTCACTATGTCAGTAACATCAGATGCACCAAGATCTTTTAAAAGTTTGTTCGAAAGGTTTTTAATGTTCTCCTGTGCTTTCTGACCTGTCCCTATATATCTTACATAATATTCATTGCTGACTTCATCGGGTTCATAAACCATCATGTTGAAACTTGTTTCATGCTTCTGAATAAAATATTTATATTTTTTCTGGAAGTTATTTTTTAATACACCAAGATTACCGGTTAATTTATTCAGGTCTGAGATGAGACCGGTGGAAAGAATTTTGTCATTAACTGTCTTTTCTCTTGTCTCTATCAATGATAATATTCTCAAAGCTATTTCTCTAGCATAGTATCTGGATTTTAATTTTATGAGAGCATTATAATACTCTTCCATCACAGAGAGTACTTTCTCGAGAGAACCCTGCATTGCGGATTTTCTGAGTACATTTATCTTGGATCTTGATTCGTCTTCTTTCAGCTCCTGAAATCTTCTTCTGAATTCAGCATCAAGTTTTGTAACAGTTGACTGAAGGTCTTTGATCTCCTTTTCATATTTCGGGATGTAATCAAAATTTCCGTCTGTTAGAACAAACTGTAAACGCTTCAGAAGATTAATAGCATAAAATACTCCTCTTGTAGAATCATTGACCAGTGCATTTATTTTTCTCTCGAGATTACCGATGACATTCCTGTCTCTGTCTCCGATTATATTCTGAATATTCTTTGTCCTGTTTGAAAATATCTGAGAAAGATACATTCCCTGACGGTTAATATCACTGTCATCTTTGAAATTTGTATCAAATTTCATTTTTTCATTAAGAAGATAAGAAGACCAGTTGCTTCCGCGTTTACCGCTTATAAGATCATTCTGAAGTGTTGTAAGGAAAGTCTTAATGTTAGACTGGATCGAAGTCTTTTCTCCGCTTTTATACAGAGAATCAAGAAGCTGAAATTTATTTTTTGATTCAAGCAGTCCTAATTCCGGAAGGAATTCCTTTATAAGATAATTATCAACTTCGCTCTGTGAACCTTCGGCATAAGTAAGATAGTAATTAATTATATCCTCACACAATTTATATGCACAGGAAATAATGATCCTGTCTACAGGTATAGAGATAGTAGCCTGCCCAAGTGTAGAATATTTTCTTGAATATGTATTATCAGTAACGGAATTGTCATCCGGCCAGAGTCTTTGTTTATACTGAACAAGATTAACTCTTACTCCTCTTTTGTAATTTGCAAAATCCGAATTTGAAAAATCCTGAAATATCGTATCGGCAAGCATTTTGTAAATATCCCTGTTATTCTGATCAGACAAAGAAAGGTTCTTGGAGTTTTCACCGTCAATAATATAAGTATCGTCAAATACACCCGGCTGAAAAATATGAGGTTCGTTTTTTTTCCATGAGACTTCAAATGTATTCTTTAAATTGTAATATTCAAATTCCTTCAAAGCAGCATATCCGTTTGCAAAAACTCTTTCCTTACCGTATGCCTGATATACTTTCGGAAGAACGACATAGCATGTGGAAACAGCCTGATTCCTAAAAATACTTCTGATAAGAAATCCCATGTCCAGAAGCATTCCTGAACCTGTACCGCCGCTGACGGATGTAATTACATAAACATTTATTTTATCTGTATTAACATTTTTTATCTTATGAATATCTTTTACACGGTTTATAGATCTCGAATCAGTGATCCTTGATTTAGCAGCTGTAAGCTTAGCAACTATCTCATCATAATTATGAAAATATGCAAGCCTTGCAGCCGGTCTGATCTGCCCCGCGCCGGTGTTCATTGTTCCGAGTTTGGCGATCTCACCGGTAGTGCTCAGCCATTCTTTGATGTGCGGAACATCCTGAATTCTGTATATGTAATCGGAAGGATTTACGGGATGAAATATTTTTTCTGAAGGTTGAAAGTCGATCTCATTTATCAGGTAATCTCTTTCCCTGGCAATACCGCTTTCTTCTGAAGGCGCATTATCCGTATCAATGTATAAATATGATAATATGGGGAAGTCATTTATTGAGCCGTATTTTTCGACAAATTGTCTACGGATTCTTAATAAAACTTCTTTACCGGTTCCGCCAAGTCCGATCAAAATAGTCGGCATTAATTCCTGAGTCTTAAGCTCAAGTTTTTCTTTGGCAGAAATATCCAGTATCATATTACTGTCAGCTGCTTCGATTTCGTTACTTAAAATTATTTTACCTTCCATTTCTGAATCTGATTTATGAATATTCTGATCAAAATTTCTTTAACATTTTAATAAAAACAATTATAATTATAATTCAACTACACTTTCACCACCATCAAGATTTATGACATTACCTGTCATCCAGTGCGAATCCTGTTTGTAATTATCAACAACAAACAATGCTACTTCTTCCGGAGTGGTCAGTCTGTGAACAGGGTTTCTCTGTATTGCATTATCAATAATATTTTTGCTTTTTGGGATTTTACTTAATGCAGGAGTTTCTGTCACACCGGCTCTTAAAGAATTTGCTGAAATACCAAATCTTCCGAGTTCCATTGCAAGCTGTCTTATGTATGATTCCATACATGCTTTAGCAGCAGATACCGCACCATAAAATTCAATCTGTCTTTGTCCGCCTGAAGATGTCATACCATAGATTTTACCGCCTCTTATCATTAATTTCCTGTTTACAATTTCCTGTGTCCAGTAAACAAGACTGTTTGCCATTACATCGAGTGTCATTTCTATTTGTTTCTGATTGATCTCATCGGCAGGATCATCTGCAATGAATAATTTCAAAGTTCCGAATGCAAGTGAATGAAGAAATACTTTTATAGTTGAGCCTTCATTTTCAGATAATATCTTTTCAACCTGATCCATAACATTCGTCCGGTTTTTCGGGTCGGCTGCATTGACATTGAAAAAATGAGCTTCTGATCCTGTTGCTTTAATATCAGATATCAGTTTTTCGACATCCGGCATAGTAGTAGATCTGTCTAAATGAACACCGATTATATTTACACCGTCTTTTGCAAGTGCAAGTGAAATTGCTTTTCCAAAACCACTGGAAGCTCCGAGAATTAATGCATAATATTTACTCATAAAAAATATCTGTGATATAGTTTAATAAAATGTTAAGAAAAACCGATTTTTTTAAAAAATTACTTAGATTTGATAGCAATTATAGTCATAATCAAACTTATTATAAATAGAAAAATCACAACGATCATAAATGAAGCTGCAGTCCAGAAACCTGCTACAAGTCCCCATATAATGAAAATCCAGATAAGAGTTACAATAAAGAATAAGTTCCAGCTAAGAAGAAGCGACTGGCGGGTTGATTTTTTTTTATGAAAAGTTTTGAATAGCGTAATGACAAAAATATAAAAGAATAACGCAAGACCTAATACTGATAACAGTATATATATGAAAAGTCTCGTATTGGTCATTGTGTTTTCAGAGATCTCCTGAACTAGAGCAGAATCCAGTCTTTGAACAGTATCTTGCTGAATTGTGGTCTGAATAGTTGAATTAGTGATAGCTGTGTCAATTTGAAGACCTTCCTGCGGATTATTCTGTTTTTCCAGCTGAGCCTTTTTTAGTGAGTCTGCAAATGCATCAGATTTATTAGTATTAACCGGATCTTTGTTTGTATTCTGATCCGCAGGATCTCTTTGCTTCTTATTTTCTAATGTAGTTTTATTTTTATCAGCTGATGTAGTCGTTTCTTTCGGAGCAATAGAAAAGGAATATACAGCTGATGAAATAACTGTAATTATTAAAATTAAAACGTATATGTTAAACTTCTTCATTTTTTAAAATTCAATTGATTTTTATAACGGTGTTGGACATGAGATGTTACGGAATAAAAGAAAAATCATTCCTTTCTTAATGTATCTATAAATCCTGTATCGTAATCATTATTCAGGAATTTATCATTCTGCATTATCATCTGATGAAATGGTATAGTGGTTTTTATACCTTCTACTACAAATTCATCAAGAGCGCGTGACATTTTTCTAATTGCATCATATCTAGTAGGAGCATAAGTTATAAGTTTGCCGATCATTGAATCATAAAACGGGGGAATCATATATCCTGTATAGCAATGTGTGTCAACTCTGATACCGTTTCCACCCGGCTGGTTGAATGCTGTAACTATTCCGGGAGACGGTCTGAAATTATTATCAGGATCTTCAGCATTTATCCTGCATTCAATAGAATGACCTCTTAATTTAATTTTTTTCTTACTGAGCTTTTCACCATTTGCAATTCGGATCTGTTCTTTAATAAGATCAGTTTCGGTTATCTCCTCTGTGACAGGATGCTCTACCTGTATCCTGGTATTCATTTCCATAAAATAAAAATTCTTATCCTTATCAACTAAAAATTCTATTGTTCCGGCACCAAGATAATTCACTGATTTTGCTCCAAGGATAGCCGCATTACACATTTCTTCCCTGATTTTATCATCAATGAAAGGGGAAGGGGATTCCTCAATTAGTTTCTGATGCCTTCTTTGTATCGAGCAGTCTCTTTCACCCAAAGTTATGATATTCCCATGTTTGTCTCCGAGCAGTTGAATTTCAATATGCCGGGGTTTATCTACAAACTTTTCAATATAAATATCATCATTCCCAAATGAATTTGAAGCTTCAGCCTTTGCATTTGAGTAAGCGCTTTCTATTTCACTTTCTTCACGCACAATTCTCATACCCTTTCCGCCACCGCCGGCAGATGCCTTTATCATGATCGGAAGACCTATCTTCATTGCAAGCTTTTTTGCATCTTCAAGATTTTCAACAACACCGTCACTTCCCGGTACTACAGGAACACCTGCGTCACGCATTGTATCTTTAGCAAAAGATTTATTACCCATCGATGTGATCATTGAAGGTAACGGTCCGATGAAATTAAGTTTTGAATCTATACATATCTCAGCAAAATCGGCATTCTCAGCAAGAAATCCATAACCCGGATGAATTGAATCTGAATTTGTGATCTCAGCAGCTGATAATATTCTGGGTATATTTAAATAACTTTCTTTGGAAACCGAACCGCCTATACATACCGCTTCATCGGCAAATCTTACATGCAAAGAATCTTTATCCGCATCAGAATAAACAGCAACTGTTTTTATTCCCATTTCCCTGCAGGTTCGTATTATTCTTAATGCTATTTCACCTCTGTTTGCAATCAGTATTTTTTTTATCATAATCTGTTTAATGTATATATAATTCTGCAGAAATGTTGATTATATATGAATCTGTGATTGGAATTTTTAATTTTTTTCAATTAAGAATAGCGGCTGATTATATTCTACAGGCTGTGCATTCTCAACAAGTATTTTGACGATCTTACCTGAGATTTCTGATTCAATCTCATTCATGAGTTTCATTGCTTCTATAATACATAAAACTGTACCGGGAGAAACGTCATTTCCGACACTAACGTAAGCATCAGCATCCGGTGAAGGAGATCTGTAAAATGTACCTACCATAGGTGATTTGACTTCAAAAAGATTATCACTCTTTGGTTCGGCAGGTTTGGATTCATTTTTTGTAACTGATTCAGCAGAATTTCCTGCCTGAATAATATCCTGAGTTACCATATTCTGTGCCGGAACCATATTTACAGGAGAATAACCGGCTGTAATTTTAGGTTTTGGTTTGGAAAGTTTTAATTTTGTCCCTTCCTCTTCAATCTCAATTTCAGAAATGTTGCTTGTATCAAGAATCTTTATAAGCTTTTTTATGTAATTTAAATCCATTTTCATATCTGTTATTTGATTTTTTTTAAAATTATAATGAGTTACTGCTTTGCACGCTCAATGTAATCACCTGTTCTGGTATCTACCCGTAAAACATCATTTTCATTAATAAATAACGGTGCGTTAATAGTTGCGCCGGTCTCAAGCGTAACAACTTTTGTAGCATTTGTTGCAGTATCTCCTTTTACTCCCGGAGGGGCAGATATTACTTTAAGGAATACGTGAGGCGGTACTTCTACCGACATTGGTTTTCCGTTATGAAAAAATATCTGAACTGTCTCTCCTTCTTTTATAAAATCTCCCGATTTTCCGATAAACTCATTGGAAATATTTACCTGTTCGTATGATTCATTATCCATAAAAACATAATCATCACCATCTTTATATAAATACTGATAATTTCCTGAATCAAGTCTTTCTATCTGTACAGATTCTCCTGAACGGAAACGATTTTCGATCATTTTTCCGTTTTTAAGATTCTTCATCTTTACCTGATAAAATGCTCTTAGATTTCCGGGTGTTCTGTGTTCTACAGATACAATAGAATGTAAATCATTATTATAATTTATAATAACTCCTGTTTTTAGATCTGAGGTTGTTGCCATTTGATAATTATTTCTTTATAATTTGATAAAATTTTTTGTTTTGCAAAATAAGTATAATGAAATGTAAAATCAATTAATAGATTTTAACGTTTTTCACAAAAAAATTAAAAAAACCGTTAATTAATTAACAGTTTTTTATGGTTTTGGGAAGTTTTAAGTGGATTTTTTAATTTTTCAGATATTCAAAACAGAAATAATATCTGCTGAAAAATATAAGAAATTTAAAAACAAAAATTAATCTTCGAAAGAAAATATTTAAAACAAGTAAAGTATCAGGCAAAAGTCAAACCGTTGGATTTTAAAATCCACGATAATTGTCCTATGTGCATTGGTTCATGTCTTATAGCATGGATAATTAAAGTACGTTTACTTTTGGATCCTCCAAATGATTCACCGAATAAATTGTCTTCATCGAGCTGTTCATCTGTTTGATTCTTAATTACTGTTAATGCTTTTTCGTGAACCTCATCCATTGTTTTCAAAACTTCTTCTATTGGCGGTTTATTTTTTATTTTATCGGGATCACAGCCATACGCATAATCATTTAACCAATCAATTTTCATGTCTTCACCTGCGATACCATTTAAAATCAGGGAATGTTCTGTCCAGACCAGATGAGCTGCGATCCAGTATGCGCTGTTGTATTTTATACCGTCTGCTTCTATTCTTTTGTCTATATCTATCTTTGAGAGATTAGATAAATAAAATATTGATAAACCTCTGACCATTTCGTACACTTCAGCCAGTATTTCCGATTCGGATTTTTTCATAAATTGTATATTAAATTAAGAAAAAATAAAAATGTAGGAATAACTTTTAATTTACAATACGAAAATCAAAAATTGGCAGATCCGGTCAAAACTTAATTGCTTATTAAACAAATTACCAAGATTCTAAATTGATTCTCTTATTGTGAATAAGTAATTTGTAAAATATCTTAATTAATTAAACTTAAAAGTAAACGGAGGTTTTTAATGGCTGTAAAAGTCGGAATAAACGGATTTGGACGGATTGGCAGACTTGTATTAAGAAGAATGCTTGATCTTGGCGGATTTGATATTGTAGGGATAAATGATCTTACAGATAATAAGACATTAGCTCATTTATTGAAATATGATTCAATACATGGCAGGTTTAACGGTGAAGTAAAATTAACTGAAAATGGAATCAGTGTAAACGGAGATGAGATAAAGATAACATCTGAAAAGGATCCTACAAAACTTGGTTGGGGAGATCTGAATACTGATGTAGTGATCGAGTCTACAGGTGTATTTACAACTAAAGAGAAATTGAATCTGCATATTCTGGGAGGAGCAAAAAAAGTTATTTTAACTGCTCCGGCTAAAGATAAACTGGATGCAACTGTTGTTTTAGGAGTAAATGATTCGGTTCTGACAAATGAAATGAAAATAATATCCAATGCGTCGTGTACAACAAATTGTCTGGCTCCGATGGTAAAAGTTCTGGATGACAATTTTAAAATAGTAAAAGGTTTCATGACAACTATCCACTCATACACAAATGATCAGGGACTTCTTGACCAGCCTCATAAGGATCTCCGGAGAGCAAGGGCAGGAGCTGTAAATATTATCCCTACCTCTACAGGTGCAGCAAAAGCAGTAGGTGAAGTTCTTCCTCACCTTGCCGGAAAACTTGACGGATTTGCATTGAGAGTTCCGACACCGGACGGATCAATTACGGATTTTGTATGTGAACTGGAAAAAGAAACAAACAAGGATGAGATAAATGCAGCCATGAAAAAAGCATCAGAGGAAACAATGAAAGGAATTCTTGAATTTACTGCAGATCCTATAGTTTCAAGTGATATAGTAGGGAATTCCAGCTCATGTATTTTCGATTCTCTTTCGACAATGGCTATGGGTAAACTTGTGAAAGTTGTAGGCTGGTATGATAATGAATGGGGATACAGCTGCAGGGTTGTAGATCTTTTAAAAAGAATTGCATAATTCATTATTAAATAAAAATGGATACATTATTTCTTGTAGTTAGTTTATTTCTTCCGAGAACTATTTTGATAATCTATTATTTGCTTCATCAGATACCTCTGAATACTGTACCTTTTATTGGTGATATATTGCTGACTGTATTTATTCCCAGAGCTTTGATCATCATTTATATTGCTCAGAATCTGGGAACAGATTCACCATGGTTCTGGATACATCTTTTGGTTGCATTAGCTGTGTATTTTGGCGGGAGTAAAAAATATAAAGATTACAGAAAGAAATAGTTGATAGTTGATAATTGACAGTTGATAGTTGATTATATTGATTTAAACTAATTGGATTTAATATATTTTCAAATAATGTTTCAAAAAAAAAGGTTATCAATATAAATTGATAACCTTTTTTGTTTCAATACTCAATACTCAATACTCAATACTAATAAAGAGGTGTGGGACAGATTCGAACTGTCGAATAAAAGTTTTGCAGACTTTCCCCTTAAGCCACTTGGGTACCACACCAGAGTCAATGTTCATTGTTCAATGTTCAATGTTCAATCTGCCGAGGCGGATCAATGTTCAATGTTTTTTAGAATCAAACACAGACAGATATACATTTTACAAATGAAAAGAGCGGGAAACGGGACTCGAACCCGCGACTTCAACCTTGGCAAGGTTGCGCTCTACCAACTGAGCTATTCCCGCAAACGAGTACAAATTATATTTCCTATAATTTTTATTCAAGTCTATAAATGTAAAAAGTATTGATTTGATTTCATAAAATTGTTTGAGCATTTTACGTGTTAAAACATTCATGGATTTTATTTTAATTTATCCGAAAGAAATTAATTGCTTTATATTGATGACTATTTGTGAAAATATAATTTAAGTGAACTTTAAAACGTTAGAAATAAAATTTAAATTTTAATAATTATTTGCTTACAATTGAATCCCGGAAAGTAAGTCTGCTCAAGGGTGTAACATGGCGTATAATAGGAACACTGGATACAATTTTTCTTTCATGGCTCTTTACTGGTGATGTATCCAAAGCATTAAAGATAGGAGGCATCGAACTTGTAACGAAGATATTTCTTTATTATTTACATGAAAGAGCATGGGGCTTAACTAAAAAAGGTAAAAAAGAGATCGTCACCGGATCAGGTATAAAAGTAGCGGAAGATAAACACACCAGGAGTGTAATGAAAGGAATCAGCTGGAGAATAGTCGGAACCATTGATACAATATTGATCGCGTTTTTTGTCACTGGCAATTATTCCAGCGCATTTCAAATTGGATTTACAGAAGTGTTTACTAAAATGATACTTTTCTATTTTCATGAAAGACTCTGGCTGCGTTTAACAAGAGTCAGATAAAATTATTTAAAATGTATTTTTTAATTAAAGTTTAAGTTTTTGAAATATCATATATTAAAAAGAGAAACAATTATAAATGATAATATTGAAAACGTCTTTGATTTTTTCAGTAAAGCAGAAAACTTAAATCTGATAACGCCTCCGGTGCTGGGATTCAAAATAATAACTCAGTTACCGATAGAAATGAAACTGGGAACTATCATAGATTATAAAATCCGATTAAACGGAATTCCGTTCAACTGGAAAACCGAGATAACAAAATGGGAGCCTCCAAATCGTTTTGAAGATACACAGATAGAAGGACCTTACAATACTTGGATACACGAACATTTTTTTGAGGAGTCAAATGGAAATACAATTATGAAGGATAAGGTTAATTATCGTTCTCCCGGAGGTATACTGGAATTTATTCCCCATAATCTAATTGTTAAAAAGAAGGTCGAATCAATTTTCAACTACAGAGAAAAAAAATTAAAAGATATATTTCCTGAAAAAAACTGATTATTGAAATGATTTTTTAAAATTTAATTTCCGGACAAGTGGAAGTAATAAATATTAAAGAAAAATTTAAGAAATTTTCTGATCATTATAATCCCAGGATTGCAGCAGAATTAAATGGACAGCATATTAAGTTTGCAAAACTCAGGGGAGATTTTATCTGGCATTCCCATAAGGAAGAAGATGAAATGTTTCTTGTTGTAAAAGGCAGATTGTATATGGATCTAAGAGATAAGACACTGATCATGGAAGAAGGGGATATGCTTGTTATTCCTAAAGGTACAGAACATCGTCCGAGAGCTGATGAGGAAGTTCATGTGATCCTGTTTGAACCTGCTGAAACAATCAATACGGGAGAAATTGTAAATTCACTTACAAAAAATAATCAGGAATGGATATAAAGTTTTTAACAATTACTGAAATATTTGAAAATACAGATTTTTACCGGAGCCGGGTTTGAAAAAGTTTATTAATATTTAAATTGAAATCGAAAAAGTAAATAAGTATCTTAAAATTCAATAAAACCATATATGAAAACCCTAAAATATTTTTTAATAATATCAGTAATATTTGTTAATTCAGTTTCCTTTGCGCAGGATGCGCAGGAGATCATTAAGAAAGTTCAGTCAAAGTACGAAAACATTACTGATGCAAAGGCAACATTTACACAAACACTCAAAAGTTCAGGCGGTAAAGCAAATTCTTCATCGGGAGTTATCTATATAAAGAAAGCCGACAAATACAGAATAGAAGCCGGAGGTCAGATTATCATTACTGACGGAAAAACATCCTGGTCTTATTCACCAAGAAGAAAACAGGTCGTAATAGATAATTATAAGGATGATGGTAATTCTTTCTCCCCGAATAAATTTTTATTTAATTATCCGGAAAATTTTTATTCAGATCTTGACGGCGAAGAAAATGTAGGCGGAGTTGATTGTTATATAATTAAATTAACACCAAGAAGCAGCGGTTCCGTAAAATCGGCAAAATTATGGGTAGACAAGAATGAGGATCTGATAAGAAAGATCAATATCGTCACAAATGAATCATCAAACACCTATTCATTAAAAGATATTTCGCTTAATGCGGGCTTAAGTTCTTCTAAATTCAGTTTTACTCCACCGGCTGGAGTTGAAGTAATAGATCTCAGATAATTAAAAAATTAATTTTATTTTATTAAAGTTAAACACATTTTAAATCTGTGTTTAACTTTTTTGCATTTGAAAATACAATACAAAAAGATACTTAAAGTAGTATTACTGACTTCTTTAACATTATTCTTCCTTTATCTGGCATTCAGGGGAAATGATTTCAATGAACTTTTTGTAGTATTGAAAAATGCTAATTATTATTATGCAATAGCCGGAGCTTTTATTGGAATAATTATCGGAGGATATTTCAGAGCATTAAGATGGAGATATTTTCTGGATCCTTTAAAAAAGGATATTGGAATGGGAAATCTTTATTCTTCGATGATGATCGGTTATATGATGAACAGTATTATTCCCAGAGCCGGAGAAGTATACCGTCCTGTTTTACTTGCAAATAAGGAAAAAATATCAAAAGCCTCTTCTTTCGGAACAATACTTGTAGAAAGGGTTTTTGATCTGTTGAGTGTGCTTATTTCCTTTGGTATCTGTATGATCTTTTATAAAAATAAACTCTCGGCAGCCTTTGAAGAATACAACCTTGAAGCAATTTCATTATATACTTCAATTATAACCCTTACATTTGTCATTATAGGGATATTGATAATTTTTAATCTTGAAAAATCTGAAGTAATAATAGAAAAGATCACAAAAAAAATACTTCCAGAAAAATTTCATCAGAAAGTTCACAATTTTTTTATCTCACTTATCAGCGGATTTCTTTTTATCAAACACCCTAAATATTATTTTCAGATATTAGTTCTTTCGATATTGATGTGGGTAACTTATATTGCAGGTACTTATCTTACATTACTTGCTTTCAATATAAATCTTACTTTCTTTGATGCAAATCTGGTTCTTACAATGGCAACATTTGCAATGACGATTCCTTTACCTGCTAATTCTGCAGGTATATATCATTTATTCTGTACGGCAACTCTTGTAAATATTTTCGGCATAGATAAAGAGTCAGCATTTGGTTTTGCTACTGTCAACCATTTGCTTGGATTACTCGGGTTAGTATTAGTAGGAGCTATATTTTTTCTTAAGGAAAATTTAAATTTGAAAAAAGCCAGACAATTAAGTAATACTGAGTCAGTGTCAGGTGAATAATCAGATTTAGTTTAAAGAATCTAATCTGCTTTCTTTCCTGTGTTTCAGATATCCTATAACTACCGGTAATAGTGATAAGATTATCACCCCAATAATTACATATTCAAAATTTTTCTTTACAAAAGGTATGTTCCCGAAATAATAACCTGCCAGACTCATCGAAACTATCCAAAGAATTCCTCCGGCAATATTATATGTTACAAATTTTCTGTAATTCATGTTTGCCACTCCTGCAACAATCGGAGCGAATGTTCTGGCAAAGGGAACAAATCTTGCAAAAATGATTGCCTTGCCTCCGTATTTTTCATAAAACTGGTTAGCTTTTACAAGATGATCTTTAGCAAAGAAAATTGATTTTTCGCGTTTGAATATTTTAGGTCCTGTTTTCTTTCCAAAAATATATCCTACCTGATCTCCAATAATTGCTGCTAAAATCAAAGATATGATCATAACATTTATATCAAGATATCCCTGTGCCGCTATCAAACCTGCTGTGATAAGCAATGAATCACCCGGAAGAAAAAATCCAACCAGTAAACCTGTTTCTGCAAAAATAATTATTATAAGTACCGTCAGACCACCCCATTTTACTAATTCTTCAAGATTGCCTAACTTTTGAAAAAACTCAGTGATTACTTCCATTAAACGTTTTTTAATTAAATGAATGGATGCAATTTAAGGATAATTGAGTTAATAATAGTTATAAAAAAAAATCTGAATAAATTTTTTATCTTGATATAAGGATATTTTATATTTTAAAAATAAATGTGAAACCGGTTTTTTAAAAAAACAGAATAAGCTACCGATAAAATCAACTTTCAATTCATCATAGTATTGTTTTTGCAAATGCAAAAAATTATATTTACACACAAAATATAAGAATCAATTCAATA
>JAGQWH010000129.1 GCA_020437545.1 Ignavibacteriota bacterium | reverse complement strand
ACGGTCGGCTCAGACAGGAAATTTTTGCTGTTCGCCAATACTCTGAATTTCTTTCGGCAATTTATCACAGGCGGGTTATTTCAAATTAAAACATTTAAGACATCAATTGTTTATTATCATAAGTAATTTTTAGTATAGTTAATTTTATGTGATACTTCTATTATACCTTGCTGCTTGTGGCGAGGTTTTAAATTAAAGTTAGCCTTTTTTACAATCTTATAATAAATTTTGGACAGATTTTATAATTGTAAAATAAAAATATCAAGTTTAACTATTATGAAAAAATATATTTTGTTATTTTAAACTGAATTAACTTAAATCATAAATGATCAAACCTGTATCAATATCAGAACTAACGAGAGAAATCAAAACAATAATAGAGGAAGAATTCAGTTATGTATATGTGACCGGAGAAATCTCCAATTTTAAAGATCACAGTTCAGGTCATTATTATTTTACTCTTAAAGATGATAAAGCTCAGATAAATGCTATTATGTGGAGCAGCAGAAATAAGGATCTTATCTTTAAGCCTGAGAGCGGAATGAAAGTGACAGCAAAAGGAAGGATCACTTTATATGAAACCAGAGGTTCATATCAGATCGATGTATTTGAAATGCTGCCCGCGGGTGAAGGAGAGCTTCAGATGGCTTTTGAAAGACTGAAGCAGAAACTATTTGATGAAGGTTTATTCAGTGATATTCATAAAAAGGAGTTACCGGAGTTTCCGGAAAGAGTCGGCGTTATCACATCAGGAACGGGAGCAGCACTTCAGGATTTTATCCGGGTCACGGAAAAAAGATTTCCTGTTACAAAGTTAATGTTGTTTCCCGCAAATATGCAGGGTGCGGGTTCGGCTGAAAGCGTAATAAAAGCGATTAAACAGGCAAATAAGAATTATCCTGAAATCGATATACTTGTAATAACAAGAGGCGGCGGTTCGATAGAGGATCTGTGGACATTCAATGATGAAGTGCTGGCAAGAGCAATATTTGATTCTGAAATACCTGTCGTATCCGCTATTGGACATGAAATAGATTTTACAATCAGTGATTTTGTAGCAGACCTAAGAGCGCCGACTCCTTCTGCTGCTGCCGAGATGATCTTTCCGGATAAGAATGAACTTTTAAGAAATCTGAATGATTACGGTTCGGAGTTGAGAAATACTGTAAGAGACAAGATCGCTAATCTGAAAAAATACCTCGACAGTATTTCAGGAAATTATTACATAAGAAGAGTTACTGATATTATCAATGAATATAATTTCCGTCTGGACGAGATCAACAGGAAAATGGACAGTGAAGTATCAGACAGTTTCCGGAATATGAAAAACATTTTAGATACAAGTGAAAAGATCCTTAACAGTCTGAATCCTGATATGGTCCTGAAGAGGGGATTTACCATTATATCAATTCCTGAAAAAGATAAGATCATAACAAGGAAGAAAATGCTTGCGAAGAATGAGGCTGTGAAGATCAGGTTTTATGACGGGGAAGTGGATGCGGTGACGAAGTAGTAGAAAATTTATGTGGATAGAGCAAAACTAACTTTTATTCGAAATACCATTTTATTATTTTGAAATAAAAAAAATTAATAATGATAATAGAAAAGACAAATAATAATGAAATACTGATAAGATTAAAAGATTCCATAGATAGTTTCACTTTGCAAAGGATTATAGATTATATCAAATACCTTGAATCAACTTCAAAAAGTAAAGCAAAGCAATCAGATGTTGATATACTCTGTGATGAAATAAATTCAAAATGGTGGTCAAAAAACAGAAAGCGTTTTGTAAAGTGAAGATTGTTGTTGATGCGAATATTGTATTCAGCGGGATACTTAATACAAACAGTAAGATTGCAGATATTCTGATGAATTCTTTTTCATTTTTTGATTTTATCTCTCCAAATTTTCTTCGATATGAAATCTCAAAAAATTATGCCAAGCTTGTTAAAATCTCTAAACTTACTTTAAAACAAATAAAAGAATCGGAATATCAGATTTTAAAAAACATAACTTTTATATCTGAAGAGAATATAGAACAGATATATTGGGTTAATGCTGAGAAAATTGTAATGGATGTTGATCCCAAAGATGTAACTTATGTTGCTTATTCAGAATATTTTAAATGTAAACTTTGGTCCGGCGATAAAAAACTTATAAAACGTATAAGAAAAAGGGTTTCATGAATGTAATTTCAACTGATGAATTGCTTATCTTCAGGGAAAATATGAAAGGGAAAAATTAAACAGTTATAAATTAACTTTGTGAAGTCTATGATTTTGTATAATTATAAATAATAATTACTTAATTAATGAAAAAGAAAAAAGAAGAAACATTGTTTGACGAAAACGTATCATTTGAAAAGTCGTTCAAACGGCTTGAAGAAATTCTCAGTAAACTTGAGAACGATACGGATGACTTTTCTATTGAGGAAATGATCAAAAATTATCAGGAAGGACTAAAACTTCTGAAGATCTGCAGATCCAAACTAAATGAAGCAGAATTAAAGATAGAAAAAATTAGCACTGAACAAGAAAATTAAAACAGTTATATTTACAATCTATAATTTTTTTGCAATAAAACCAAAAACAATATATTTTAATGAGCGAATACGATATCAGTAATTCCACTTTCCTTAAGAATATTAATTACCCCACTGACCTGAAAAAATTAAATCTTATGGATCTGCGGCAGCTTGCCGACGAAGTAAGAGAATATTTAATAGATACAATTTCAAAGATCGGCGGACATCTTGGTGCATCTCTCGGAGTATGTGAACTTACTCTTGCCCTGCATTATGTTTTTAATACTCCGGACGACAGAATTATCTGGGATGTCGGACATCAGGGATATATACATAAAATATTAACAGGCAGAAAAGAAGAGCTTAAAAAGATCAGACAGAAAGACGGTATAAGCGGTTTTCTGAAAAGAAGTGAAAGTGAATATGATGTATTCGGTGCAGGTCATGCGACTACCTCAATATCTGCAGCGCTTGGTATTGCCACAGCAAGAGATTTTCTGAAGAAAAACAATAAAGTAATTGCAGTCATCGGTGACGGATCTATGACAGGCGGAATGGCTTATGAAGCGATGAATAATATAGGTCTTTTAAAGAAAGATATTATAGTTGTGCTGAATGATAATAAAATGTCAATAGCTCCTAACGTATGGTCGATACAGAATTACTTCAATGAGTTCATGACAAATGATACTTATAATAAGTTCAGAAGCAAAGTATGGGAAATGACAGGCGTACTTGATAAAAAGACAAGTGACAGATTAAGAAGAGTTGCAGCTAAAGTCGAAGGCGGATTAAAAGGTGTAATAACACCCGGTATGCTTTTCGAAGCACTCGGATTCAGATATTTCGGACCGGTCAACGGACATAATGTTGTTAATCTTGTAAAGATGTTTGAAGAGATAAGTAAAATGTCAGGACCAATACTTGTTCATACAATTACCGAAAAAGGAAAAGGACCTTCTTATGCACCGATGCATCCTCAGAAAATTCATGCATTAAATCCTTTTAATAAAGTTACGGGGATCGAACATAAAAAGGCAACTGTGCCTGCTTATACAAAGATCTTCGGAGAAGCTCTGACCGAACTTGCAAAAAAAGATGAAAAAATAATTGCCGTCAATGCAGCAATGCCTGACGGAACGGGTTTAAACATAATTCAGAAAGAAATCCCGGAAAGGTATTTTGACGTTGGTATTGCAGAGCAGCATGCAGTTACATTCTGCGCAGGTCTTGCTACTGAAGGTTTTACTCCGGTTGCAGCAATTTATTCCACTTTTCTGCAGAGGGCATTTGATCAGATAGTTCATGATGTAGCAATACAAAAATTGCCTGTTGTATTTGTTCTTGACAGAGCCGGACTCGTAGGTGCAGACGGACCTACTCATCACGGAGTATATGATCTTACATATCTGAGGCTTATACCGGGAATGGTGATAATGGCTCCGAAAGATGAAAATGAATTAAGAAATATGCTTTACACGGCAACTCAATATAAACGTGGTCCGATTGCTATGAGATATCCGAGAGGAAATGCTCTTGGAGTCGAAATTGGTGATTATGAAAAAATGGAAATTGGCAAAGGCGAAAGAGTAAGAGAAGGAAAAGATGTTGCGATACTTGCAATAGGAAATATGGTAAACAATTCTATGCTGGCTGCAGAGATACTTGACAGTAAAGGTATTAATGCTGAAGTTATAAATGCAAGATTTGTAAAACCGCTTGACAGGGAATTGTTGTTTGAAGTACTCTCGAAATTTGATAAAATAATTACGGTAGAGGATAATACTATTATCGGCGGTTTCGGAAGCGCAATTTCCGAATTTGCTTCTGAAAGTAATTTGAAAAATGAAATTCTGATACACGGAATACCTGACAGATTCATAGATCACGGAAAACCTGAAGAACTTCATGAAGAACTGAAAATTGATCCGAAAGGTATTGCTGAAGTAGCAGAGGAATTTTTACTGAAAGGAAAAATTCATGAGAAAAAAGAATCTTAAAATATATTTAATATTTGTTGTAGCTTTGTTTGTAATGTATAATGGCTGCAGTGATAATTCCGTTCAGGCACCTACGGAAACTCTCATATATGAATATCAGGGTGTAATTGAGAATGTCGGCGGGGATTGCTCTGCCGTTCAGGTACGGTCCCGAAGTCTGGGAATCCTTGATCTCGCCAATGCTGACAGGATCAGGATAAATCTTGAAGGAATGTCCGATGCTGATCTTTCGAGTATTAATATTTATTATATTCAAAACGATGAACAGGTAGATCTTGTAAATCTTCCGGACAGGGATCAGATAAACAGTACAAGATCCGTAGAAGTGAATGCCCCCGGAATTGAAACGGAGGTCTTTTCCAGAGTTACATTAAAATCATCCGTCTGTACAGGGCAGATATTTTTTCTTACATTCAGCAACCTTAAAATTTTTAAAGTAAACGATTAGTTTTTGGATCTCACCAGATTAATATTAAACAATACCGCAGAACCGGATAAAACCCGGGTTAATCCTTCTTTCATCGAAAGTAAGATCAAAAATGACAAGAAAGTTTATATCGAGACATACGGGTGTCAGATGAATTATTCCGATACTGAGATCGTACTCAGTGTGATGGATGAATTCGGATATAATGAGACAACTGATATTAACGATACTGATGTGATACTGCTGAATACCTGCAGTATAAGGGAGAATGCGGAACATAAAGTTTATAAAAGACTTGATGACCTCAAAAAATATAAAGTTAGAAACCCGAATCTTGTTATCGGAATATTAGGCTGTATGGCAGAAAGACTCAGAGATGATCTTTTGAATAAAAGAAAGATCGTCGATGTAATAGCAGGACCGGATGAATACAGAAAAGTACCTCACCTGATTGATAATACAATCGAGACCGGAGAAAAAGGAATTGCTGTTAAACTCTCCAGAGTGGAAACCTATGATGATATAACTCCTCTGAGAAGAGAAGGTATAACTGCCTGGATATCTATAATGCGCGGTTGTGATAAGTTCTGCACCTTCTGCGTAGTGCCGTTTACAAGAGGAAGAGAGCGCAGCAGAAGTCTGACCAATATAGTGAATGAAGCAAGACGTCTTAATGAAGACGGAGTAAAAGATATATGGCTTCTTGGTCAGAATGTAAATTCATACAAGTTTGAGGATAATGATTTTTCTGATCTCTTAAGGGAAGTAGCTATTGCAGTTCCTGAAATGAGGATCAGATATACTACTTCACATCCTTATGATCTTTCTATGAAATTACTCGAGACCATGGCAAAGTATGATAATATCTGTAATTATATACATCTTCCCGTTCAGTCGGGATCAGACAGGGTATTAAAATCCATGAACAGACTTTACACAGTTGAGCAATATTTAAATGTAATGAGAAAATCTCGCGAGCTTATGCCTGACGTAGGATTGTCCACTGATATTATTTCATGCTTTCCCGGAGAGACAGAGGACGATCATAAAATGACTCTTGATGTGATAAGTGAGGTAAGATATGACGGCGCTTATACTTTTGTTTATTCTCCCCGTGAAAATACGAAAGCATATTATCTTCCTGATGATATTGATCAGGAGACAAAGACCCGCAGACTTGATGAGATTATTACTTTGCAGAGAAAGATCTCAGTTGAAATAAATAAAGAGCTGGTAGGTAAAACCAAGAAAGTACTTATTGAATCTTTAAGCAGAAAATCCGATGATTTTTATATGGCAAGAACTGATTGCAATAAATCAGTTATCATTCCGGTCGAACCCGGACATGTAAGTTCTGCCGGTGAACTTGTGATCAAACAGCAATATAAGATAGGTGATTTTGTAAATGCTAAGATAAATAAGGCAAATTCGGCAACCCTATTTGCCGAAGTAATTTAATTTTAAAAAAATAATATTCCGAATTTTGGCTGACGCTTTAAGTTTATTCTTTTTTAATGTTGCAGGATCAATCATCCGGCTGTTTCCTTTAAAGATTATACAAAGAATCGCCCGATTGAAAGGATTATTTTTTTTTATCTTCTTCCCATCCGAAAGAAAGTTGCACTCCATAATTTAGACCTGTGTTTCCCCAATAAAGACCTTAAATGGAAAAAAAATATTGTAAAAGAATCATATATTAATCTTGCGATTGATATGTTTGAATTCTTTTATTTTCCTTCATTAACACAGACTCTTACAAATTCCTTTGTAAGATTTCACGAACTGAATTTAGTTACAAATGGATTAGTAAATAAGAAGGGAATTTTGTTTCTCAGCGGACATTTTTCCAACTGGGAGCTTACAGCTTTCAGTTATCCGGAAGTTACGGGAGAAAAGCTTAATATAATTGCAAAGAAGCAGGCAAGCAGAAGACTTAATAAAAGAATCGATGAGTACAGAGAATTAAGCGGAAATGAGATAATTTCAATTGGATTTTCTTTAAAAAAGATTTATGAAAAACTTTCAAAAAATGAGATTGTATGTTTTCTTACAGATCAGTCGGCACATCCTGATTATTCAGTTTATGTAAATTTTTTTGGAAAGAAAGTACCGTCTTTTTCAGGACCTGCGAAGATAGCATTGAAACTAAGACCTGTTCTGATCTTTGGATATGGTATCAGACAAAAAGATTATACATATGACATAATGTTTGAAAATATAAATTATGATGACCTTGAAGAATCTTCAGAAGCTAACATCAGAATACTTTCACAGAGAATTTCAGATTGCATGGAAAAAATAATCAGGGAAAATTCCGGTCAGTGGCTGTGGTTTCATAAACGTTTTAAACATATGAAAACATAATGCCCGAAAAAATATTGATCATACAGACTGCATTTCCGGGGGATGTAATATTAACATTGCCAATGATTCAGGTTTTGAAAAGAGAAATGCCTGATTCAGAAATAGATTTTCTTTGCATTCCAAAAACCGCTGAAATAGTTGAAAGTAATCCGTTGATAAAAGAATTAATAATCTATGATAAGAGAAATTCAGGTTTAAGCGGATTTTCAGAACTGATAAAAAAACTCCGAAGATCAAAGTACAATATTGTAATCTCACCGCACAGATCTTTTAGAAGCACTTTGATAAGTTATTTTTCCGGCGCAAAGAAGACCATCTCATTTGATACATCAGCAATGAGTTTTTTGTATAATAAAAAAGTGAAATATCAGAAAGAGATTCATGAGATACAAAGAAATCTTGGTTTACTAAAACCACTTGGAATAGATGAATTAAATATTATCCGTCCTGAGTTATTTATAAGTTCGCTAATAAAAGAAAAGATCAGTAATTATCTTTTAAAAAATAATATACAGTCCGGAGAAAAATTTATCTGCATAGCACCCGGATCAGTCTGGTACACAAAGAGATATCCGAAAGAAAAGTTTACAGAACTTTGTGATCTTCTGGCAGACAGAAATATTAAAATTTTTCTTACCGGAGGATCAGCTGATAAACATATTTCTGAATATATTTTAAAAAACTCTGTCAATGAAAACATAATCGATGCAACAGGGGAGTTTACATTTAAAGAGTCCGCAGAACTTATAAACCGCGCAGAGCTATTGCTTACAAATGATTCCGCCCCGCTTCATCTTGCAAATGCTGTCGGAACAAGAGTGCTTGCAATATTTGGCGCAACTATTCCGGCATTTGGTTTTTACCCCTATGGGAAAGATGATAAAGTATTTGAGATTAACGGACTGAAGTGCCGGCCATGCAGCATTCACGGCGGGAATGAGTGTCCCGTTAAGACATTTGAGTGTATGGAGAGAATAAATGCGTTAACAATTTTCGAAAATATATAATCAGAATTTACTTTACGGAAATTAAAAAGACCGGAAGTTTTTAGCTTCCGGTCTTTTTATTTAAAACATTTTAATATTTAAGAAAATGAAATATTAGTTATCTGATACTTTTGAATTCAATATGCCTTTGTTTACTTCTGTAGCTTCAGGATTTGAATTCATTTTTATTAATCTTTGTGAATTTACAACATTATCATTTGTAGTTGTATTATTCACGGATGGTATTATTGCTCCCGGAGGGCGGATTGCAGCGACAAATGAAGATGCATTATTAACTGCAATTATGATATCAGAAATGTCTGTAGTTCCGTCACAATTAAAATCCGTTGAAGGGCTTGTGACAAATCCTATAGCATCATTATACACAAGTATAACATCAGCTGAATTTACGAAACCATCCTGATTTGCATCACCCTGATAAACTGATGGGATACCGCCTGAAAGTTTTTGATTGCTTCCGTATGCCTGAGCCAATGAAGTTGTAAAATCATAACTTGCTCCGTTTGCTGAGAATGTAACGGTTGTAGCACTCCAGGTTTCTACCATGTTAGCGCTCTTTACTACAATATAATATGGTGTTGCATCAGCAGCATTATAGAAAATTATCTTATTCGGAAAATTAGATCCTGCTAACCCTGAAGCAGTTTCTACTATATTATAAGGTGCGGTTGATTCTCTGAGCTCGACAGTGACCTCGCTCTTAAGCGGACATGCTTCAAAGTTCATATTCAGACTCAGGAAGTTTGCATTTCCGAAAGTAGTGTTTGCTTCATTCGGTGAAGCATAACCTCT
Source organism: Ignavibacteriota bacterium (assembly GCA_020437545.1). Taxonomy (GTDB): domain Bacteria; phylum Bacteroidota; class Ignavibacteria; order Tepidaquicellales; family Tepidaquicellaceae; genus JAGPCH01. The sequence goes on along the minus strand of JAGQWH010000129.1, from coordinate 2,201 downwards.
GTATTCTGTTATGTCGGCATTTGTAAATAATGAATCATACCATATCGCAGCAAAACCCAGATTTGGATCTGTAGAATAGTAATTATTACTGTCCAGGCTCAGATTACCGGTGGCAGTATCAAGCCAGAATCCCAGATGATACTGGTAATTGGCGTCTCCGGTAGTTCTTTCATTAACTATATTATTATACCATTGATTATAAACACCGCCAAAAATATTATCCCTGAAGATACCTGCTGAATTTACAAATACACCGACAGTTCCCGAATTTACACCGCCAATGTATATGGAATTTAAATAAACATTTGCAGTATATGCTTCGGAAGCAGCAGCTACATCACTGGCATAAATTCCGAATATACCGGTAGCGGATGTATTGGGGTCAGTAAATGCAAGACTGTTTTCAAGAATATTAATGGTATTACCTGTAATCGGAGTACACCTTATTCCTTCAATACGTGCTCCGACATTAGTTGAAAAACCATAGAATCTGTTTTTAAATATACTAAGATTACCCGGAGCGGAAGCGTTGCTGGCTACATTAATGCCAATAATCGTTCCCGGAGCACCCTGCTTAAGATCATAAATCTCATTCTCAGTGAATGATGTTGTACCAGTACTTGAAAGTTGTACTCCAACAACCACATTAGTCGTAGTAACATCCGGTACATTCGAATGAATTTTGTTTCCTATGAAAGTATTATTTGCACCAAAATCTGATACGTGCAGATATGATGAAGCGTTAAGTGAAGTAAATCCTGTAACTTCATTATTTTCAACGGTTGTATATTGTCCCTGTGTCTGAATACCAACCAAAAATGTTGCTGTTGTAGTAATGGCTGAAGTAAAATGATATTTGTTGTTTTGGATCAGAGTATTACTGTCATTTGAAATAAGTGAACCCCAGTTGAAAAACTGAGCAACATCATTATTTCGGATAATGCAGTTGTGATTAATAGTTGTTCCATTTAATCCGAAATTCTGAATTCCTCTTAATCCACCTCTTACAACGCAATTCTCAATAACATTATTGTCGCTGGGATTTCCGGTATTACCGGCAATATTGATATTACGGGCACCAGTAAATGCTAAAGTACCTAATGCTGCAGTCGAATTTACATATCTGATGGTACAATTATCAGCGCCATAAAATCCTATAGCTCCGGCATTTCCGTTTGAGGCTGTATTAAAGGCATTATCGATAGTCAGGTAATTAGCAGGTGATGAAGTCACGCCTCCCGGTCTTCCGTCAATAATAACATTATTGCAGGTACCCAGATAGAATAAATAATTATTCGTACTAGCGGAAGTTACGACCTCGCTGTTATTTCCTGCAGCAGGTCTTATTGTAATGGTATTGGATCCGGCTATCAGATTTAAGGTAATTGGGAAAGCTTCTGTAGAGCCATCATAAGCAGGTAAAATCTCTACTAACTGAGGGGTAGCAAATGCAGGTGTGATTGCATTATATGCATCCTCAATGTTTGAATAAATTGCATTTCCGTTTAAGCTGACTGAATTAGCCTGGGAATGAGCCTTGTTATTTAAACTGATTGAAACAACCAGAATAAACAACACAGTAATTAATTTTTTCATGGTTTTTTAGTTTAATTAAATAATAAGGTTAATTTAGGACTGCATTATAAATCTAAATTTTCAATTTAAATGGATTTGAAAAAACCTTTAAGAAAAATTAAAATTAACCGGATAAATAAACCGGTACCGGTTCAACTATTAAACTACATGAGAAATAAGTATGTGAGGCTAAAAATAAAAAATAATTTTTTTATTTTCACTACTATTTTATAAAAATATATTTTCACTGAAAAATAAATTATAACATGAAAATCAATCAGAGTTAGTAAGGTGTTTCACGGATATAATGCTTCGTATCAGATTGCTGAAATTGATTCATTTATCTAACCCGGTATTTTCAAAAATACAAACTTCACATATCTTTTCCTGGAACAGCTTATTCTTTTTGTTAATTGTCTGAATAAATTCTGAAATGTTCGCTTCAGACAGACTTAATCAAATACTTCTCTGATCAGAATATTTATCGGAATTCAGACATGGCATTTGTGAGTGAAATTTAAATTTAAAAGTGTGTTATTATTATTGTATACATTCTGAAAGATTTTAAAATCCGGAATGTCAATTTTTGCCCCATTTTTTTATAATTACTCAATAAAAAAAAAAAA
>JAGQWH010000128.1 GCA_020437545.1 Ignavibacteriota bacterium | reverse complement strand
AAGTAACAAAGATGTCGGCGGAAGAAATATTGAATCATCTGACATAGAATATTTTGTAAGAGGAAAAGGATATATTACTGATGTGAGTGACATAGAAGATATAACTTTAAAAACAGTATCAAACGGAAATCCCGTCAGGATAAAGGATGTCGCAACGGTTCAGATAGGCGGTGACATCAGAAGAGGCATGCTGGATTTCAACGGCGAAGGTGAAGTGGTTGGTGGAATTATAGTTATGAGATACGGTGAGAATGCGCAGACAGTGATTGACAGAGTTAAAGAAAGGCTGACCGAACTTGAGAAAGGTCTGCCTGACGGTATAGAGGTCATGACATCATATGACAGGAGCGATCTTATCACAAAGGCAATTCATACTTTACGTGATGCAATCATTGAGGAAGCAATCATTGTAAGTCTTATAGTGCTTGTATTTTTATTTCACTTCAGAAGTGCATTAAGAATACTGATAGAAATTCCAGTTGCAATTTTGATATCATTTATTCTGATGAAGCAATTCGGAATCACATCAAACATAATGAGTCTCGGAGGTCTCATTATTTCGATCGGAATTCTGGTGGATGCGTCAATTGTAATGGTGGAGAATGCATACAGGAATATTGCCATTGCTCAGGATAAGGGACTCGAAATAGATTACAAAGAGATCTCAGCACGTTCAGCAAAACAGGTTGGAAGAGCGATATTTTTTTCAGAGGCAATAATAGTTGTTTCGTTTTTACCGGTATTTATGCTGGAAGGGCAGGAAGGGAAACTATTTCATCCGCTTGCATTCACTAAGACATTTGCCATTGCCGGTTCTGCATTGATAACGATCACGCTTGTTCCGATGCTGATGACATTATTCATGAAAGGGAAATTTTTTAAGGAAGAGCAGAATCCTGTTTCAAGATTTTTCAGCAGATTGTATGATCCGGTTTTAAGATTGGCATTAAAATACCGCAAGACTACTTTGGGAATTAATGTTGTAGCGTTGCTGATAACAATTCCATTAATAATGAATACAGGCAGTGAGTTCATGCCGCCGCTTGATGAAGGAAGTTTGTTGTTTATGCCGACTATGCTTCCGAATGTTTCCATGACTGAGGCAAAGAGGATAGTTCAGGTGCAGGATGCAATTATAAAAAGTGTGCCTGAAGTGGAATCTGTACTGGGGAAAGTCGGCAGAGCAGATACGCCTACAGATCCTGCGCCGGTAAGCATGATAGAATCGATCATAATTTTAAAAGATAAATCTCAATGGCGTGAAGGAATAACCAAAGCAGAGATCGTAAAAGAGCTGAACACAAAGATGCAGATCCCCGGTGTAAGCAATGGCTGGACACAGCCGATCATCAACAGGATAAATATGCTTGCAACCGGTATCAGAACTGATCTCGGTATAAAAATATTCGGTGAGAATCTTGACACACTTGAAAAGCTGGCAATCAAAGCAGAAGAACTTGTAAAAAATATACCCGGAGCTGCTGATGTGTATGCGGAAAGAACGCAGGGTGGATCTTACATTGATATTGACATCAACCGCGAAGCGATTTCCAGATACGGAATGAATGTAGGTGATATTCAGGATGTCATAGAGACTGCAATCGGCGGTGAAAATATCGGAACTACAGTCGAAGGCAGGAGAAGATTTCCGATCAGAGTAAGATATATGAAAGATTTCAGAATGGATACTGAAGCTCTGAAAAAAATATGGGTGACAATACCGGGAAGTTCGATGTCAGGCAATGAGGGAAAATCTCAGGTGCCGCTTGGTGAACTTGTTGATATTAACATAACAGCCGGACCGCCTATGATATCTTCTGAAGATGCATTGCTCAGGTCTGTGGTATTTTTGAATGTAAGAGACAGGGATATGGGAAGTTTTGTGAATGAGGCGAAGGAAGTTCTCGATAAAAATCTGACTTCCGATATGCCGCACGGATATTATTATACATGGAGCGGACAGTGGGAAAATCAGATAAGGGCTAAGGAAAGGCTTCAGATAATCATACCTGTGGTTTTTATAATAATTTTTATAATGCTCTATTTTACGTTTAAGAGTTTTCTCGAAGCAGCTCTGGTAATGTTGTCCGTCCCGTTTGCACTGATCGGAGGTATTTACTACATGTCGATACTTGATCTGAATTTTTCTGTTGCGATATGGGTGGGATTCATTGCTCTTTACGGAGTAGCAGTAGAGACAGGTGTGATAATGGTTATATATCTACATGAATCACTTGATAAGATGCTGATAAAAAAAGGAGATAATATAACTCAACAGGATCTGATAGATGCAACAGAGCAGGGAGCAATACTGAGACTTCGTCCGAAGCTTATGACAGTTGCAACTGCTATGCTAGGACTTATCCCGGTAATGTGGGCAACTGGCACCGGAGCCGATCTTGCTAAGCCACTTGCAGTACCGCTTATTGGAGGTATACTTACTTCTGCGATACACGTACTGTTTGTTACACCGGTGATATTTGTAATGATAAAAGAGTATTTCAGAAAAAAAGGTAAACTGAAGAAGTCGGAGATGGCGAAGTTTATGGTTCATTAGGTATCAGGTATCAGGTATCAGGTATCAGGTATCAGGTATCAGGTATCAGGTATCAGGTATTAAGTAATACTCAATACTCAATACTTAATACTTAATACTTTTTACTTTTTACTTAATTATTGCAAATAGAGATTCTAATTACTATTTTAAACTAACAAAATTTTTCAAACATTTCTTAAAGGAGGGTAAAAAATGAAACAAATTAATACAATTTTACTATTCGTATTTTTCTTAACATTTACATTATTCTCAGTCAATGATTCACATAGTAATACTTATTCAGGCTATGCTGAATTGCCGACACTAAACGTAATACCCCCCGCTTATGCAAGTACTCCGGGGACTGCAACTTTCACAGGTCCTTTAGCTTCAACTCCCCGAACTTATCAGTTGCTTATCAATGCTAATCAGTTGACTGCTCTTGTAGGAATGTCATTGAATGCAATTACTTTCAGACTTCCTGTATCCGGAACAAGCAACTGGCCTGTTAGTGATGCTACTTGTACAAATTATGATATCTATCTCAGCGGGAGTGTCGATCCGGCAAACAGGAGTTTTACATTCGCAGAAAATGTAGTCGGTCCGCAGAAGCAGGTAAGATCTGGTCCTCTTACCATTCCGGCAAATTCATTTACCACAGGAAATTCTCCAAATGAATTCGGTCTTGATATAGAATTTGACTCTACATATTTATATACTGGAGGAAACCTTCTGATCGAGATCAGGCACACTGAAATCAGCAGTACTTCGAGAAGTGTTGATGCAATAGGTACAGCAATTTCCGGTTACGGAACGGATTTCAGCGCTGCATGGGCAAGCGGTTATACTGCCACAACAAACGGTTTGCAGGGAAATTTTTCGGTTACAAGAATTAACTCAGAACTCATTGTCGGTATTTCAAATAATACTGAACTTCCTGAGAAATTCAATCTTAATCAGAATTTTCCAAACCCATTCAATCCTGTTACTTCAATAGATTTTGAAATACCTTTTACAGGTGAGACTGAATTAACTGTTTTTGACATAAACGGTAAAACTGTTGATGTACTGGTGAATGAATCAAAACCGGCAGGAAAATATTCTATCACCTTTAATGCTTCAAATCTTCCAAGCGGAGTTTATTTGTATAAATTAAAAACTGAATCAGGCGGAAGAAGCTATGAGGCGGTTAAGAAAATGACTCTGGTGAAGTAAGTATTGAGTATTGAGTATTGAGTATTGAGTATTGAGTATTGAGTATTGAGTATTGAGTATTGAGTATTGAGTATTGAGTATTGAGTATTCTATTAATGTTGAATATCCTAATACTTAATACCAAATACTTAATACCTAATACCAAATACTTAATACTTAATACCAAATACTTAATACTTAATACCATCTGAATTGAATAACAAAATCAAATAGCCTATTTTTGTAACATTCACAAAATAATTAAAATACCAATCTATATGAAAATCGGTGTTCCTAAGGAAATTAAAACAAATGAGAACAGAGTTGCGCTGACTCCCGTCGGTGCTGAAGTATTAAAAAAACATGGTCATGAAATATTTATAGAAACCAATGCCGGTATGGGCAGCGGATTCAACGATGGTGATTATAAAAAAGCTGGTGCCAAAATTTTGAAAACTCCTAAACAGGTTTTTGATACAGCTGACATGATAATGAAAGTGAAAGAGCCGATCAAACCGGAATATAATCTGATCAGAGAGAATCAGGTAGTATTTACATATTTCCATTTTGCATCATCTAAGGATCTGACTGATGCTATGATGAAAAACAAATGTATAGCGATTGCTTATGAGACAGTTCAGAAAGCCGATGGTTCATTGCCATTACTTATTCCTATGAGTGAAGTTGCAGGAAGAATGGCTCCTCAGGAAGGCGCAAAATATCTTGAGAGAACTATGGGCGGGAGAGGTGTACTTCTCGGCGGCGTTCCCGGAACTGAGCCGGCTGAAGTAGTTGTACTCGGTGGCGGAATTGTAGGAACCAATGCAGCAAAGATAGCAGCAGGTTTCGGAGCAAAAGTTACTATCATGGACAACAGTCTATACAGACTCAGATATCTCGATGATGTCATGCCTAAGAATATTACTACATTAATGAGTAATCCTTACAATATCAGGGAGATAATTAAAAAAGCTGATCTTGTTATAGGTGCGGTTCTGATCGCCGGTGCAAAAGCTCCTAAACTTATAACTAAGAAAATGCTAAAGCTGATGAAACCTGGTTCTGTAGTAGTGGATGTATCTGTTGATCAGGGCGGTTGCATAGAAACATGCAGACCTACTACACACGAGAATCCTACTTATTTTGTTGATGGTATTCTTCATTACTGTGTGGCAAATATGCCCGGTGCTGTACCGTTCACTTCCACTATTGCACTTACAAATGCAACTCTTCCATATGCAGTCGAACTTGCAAACAAGGGATGGCATAAAGCCTGTGTGGAAAGTAAGGAACTTAAGTTAGGTCTCAATATGATCAATGGTAAGATAGTTTATAAAGGTGTAGCTGATGCGTTTAAGTATAAGTATTCAAATGTAGATGATACCATGTGATCCGGTTCGTCTCGGCGAATTGGGATTTCCGATTTCGGATTTTAAAAAGTAAATATTAATGTTATTATGCCGGACTTTGATTTGTTCCGGCATTTTTTTTGTTTATAAATTAATTATTTTTATTTTACAAACTATACAAACTATACAAACTATACAATTCACCGCGCCGGATTATATTCTTTCTAAACTGACTGTCACAGACCCTGATATTTATTGTCTAATAATTAAACATTAAATTTAAGAATATGACAAACCCATTCAGCGAAAAAATCGAATCGACTGCAGAAGACAATTTACTTGTTGAGCAGGCAGTCAAAGGAGACAAAAAAAGTCTTGAAGATTTAATAAAGCGACATCAGGCATGGATCTATAATATCTCATTAAAGATGGTATGGGATCCTGCTGATGCTGAAGATGTGACTCAGGAAACTCTTATCAAGATCATCACAAAACTTTCGACATTCCGCGGTGACAGCAGTTTCAGGACATGGGCATACAGGATAGCTGCCAATCATGTTATTAACATGAAGAAAAAAAGAATGGAGCTGAATTATACTTCATTCAGTAAATACGGAAATGACATCATCAACTCTCCCGATACTGATTTACCTGATCCGGGAAGTGTCAATGCTGAGATCGATATGCTTATTGAAGAAACAAAGATCGGATGCATGAATGCAATGCTTCTGTGCCTTGACAGAGAGCAGCGTTTGATCTTTATCTTAGGAAGTATGTTTGGTGCAAATGATGAAACCGGCAGTGAGATAATGGAAATGAGCAGAGAAAATTTCAGACAGAAGCTTTCCAGAGCAAGAAAGCAATTATCTAACTTTATGAGCAACAAGTGCGGACTGATGGATAAAAACAATCCCTGTCATTGTAACAAGAAAACCAAGCTCATGATGGATGCAGGACATGTCAATCCTGATAATCTTCTTTTCAGTAAAAAGTATTTATATACTATCGAAAAAGTTGCTCCTGAAAAATATGAACAGATTGAAGATCTTTTCGAAAAGAAAGCAGTAAAACTTTTCCGTGAACATCCGTTTCAGCAGTCACCGGATTTTGTGAGATCGCTAAGAATGATAATGGAAAGTAAAGACTTCAGAAATATTATGAATATTAATTGACAGATCCGTTATTGATTTAATAATGTTTCATTTGACTTTAAGCGAACTTCGATGAGCTGTTTATCAAGTTCTGCAGGATCTCCATTTTTATCAAAAGGCTTTTTAAAATTAAAAGCAAAAGAAGATGATCCGTTATCATGTATATACTCAAGACGTTTGCATGCTTCATCTCTTGAAGGAAGTTTATCATCAGCGACCCACCAGGCGACATAAGTTGGCCACTCAGGTTTTAAAACCCATTCCTTCCGGTTTTTGAATGCATCACCGTGAGAAAATTTATAAGCAAATGCGCAAACTGATTCGAGGTCTTTCCACAGGCTAAAAGTCGCAACTGCCAATGGATGTTTTTCAGGGTCAAAAAATCTTGGTAATCGGTATTCTCCTCTGAGTTCTCTGTTTCTTTCTATGAATCCTTCGGAATTTTGAGCCTGGTCAAATACAGCAGTTATCCTGTCAAAAAATCCCTGCACCTGAGGATGTCCTTCTTTTTCCTTAAGGATTGCAAATGTATAAAAAGCTATCGAAGCCATTTTTGTAAGATTTTAATTTCGGCAAATATAGTGTTTATAAAGAGTAAAATATATTATAAGAAAATCACACTTTCGTTTTACAATAATATAGTTTTGTATTATGATAAAAAGTTGAGTTTTCTTTAAATTGATATATAAAATTTCTAATGTAAGTTATATATATAAACTGACATAAGGTTATAATTTAAAAACCCACACGGTACTTACTTTCACAAGTAATTGTACTGAGTGGGTTTTATGGAATTCAGACTTCATCACAAATAATATCTGACCGAAATAAAACAGATGAAATCCAAACAATTAATCTTGTAGATTAATCCGTAAATTATCTATTACGGTATTCAGTTTTATTTTTACTTTAACTGAAAACAATCTCCCTTTTCATTTTCAGAATTTATGATCGCTTTGTAATCTTCTTCCGAAAGAACTTTAGGTTTATAATTTATTCCTTCCTTCTTGAGATTTTTTACAAAAGCTCTGAGATGATTTCCTGTAGCTTTTTCAAGACACTGATAAAGAGATTTTATATTTTCATTATCAGCCTGAGAAGCATATCTTCTGAGATCGCTGAGATCCTGTTCCTCATATTTCGTTGCAGCTCTGAGAGCATCCGTAAAAGAGTAACCACCGATCTCGATCAGCATATTGTACTGATCTATCATTTCTTTACTTGAGAATTCACCGGGCGTGTTGCTGAAATCGCCAATATCAATATTAAGAGAATTGATAAGGCTCATCACATGTTCCTGATGGGTTTTCTCTGCTTCCATTACATTACCAAATACTTTTTGATTATACTTATTGTACATTTCAGAATAGAAATCATAAGCTACTTTTTCTTCCTGCAGTGTCAAAATAAGATCGTATTTTTCCTGTTCGGTATATTGTGAATAAATTACATTTGCATTCAGGATCAACACAAATGTTATCAGATATGTTATTAAGGTTTTCATTTTAATTTGCCTCCTATGTGTTTTTGTAAAAATAACTATAGGCTATGGGATATTCTATTCAGAATTTTCCGGTTAATCTGAAATTTCGGGGAAATAGTTTGATTGGTGCAAGAAAATGCACTTTTTTTAATGACAAATATCATAGTCGGTGTTCAGGATATCAGTTAAAAATATGATCAAAAAATATAAATTTTCTAAATTGTTAATCTTTTTTGAATTGGGTAAATTGCATTCATTCAATCAACATTCGGTTTCCTCTCCTTATAAATAGTTAAAAAAATCTATTACTTTTAAGAGCGAAATTATTTTTTAAATAAATATATATTTTAATTTATGTGTGGTATTGTATGTGTTTTTGGAAACAATAATAACGGAGTCGGTAATTTAAGACAGACGATTCTTGAGATGTCAAAAAAAGTCCGTCATCGCGGACCTGACTGGTCAGGTGTTTACAGTAATGATAATGTGATCTTTGCACATGAGCGGCTTGCAATAGTCGATCCGAAATCAGGCGGTCAGCCGCTATACAGTGATGACAGAAAACTTGTTCTTGCTGCCAACGGTGAAATTTATAATCATCATGAACTGAGAAAAACTGCCGGTGAATATAATTATCAGACTGAATCTGACTGTGAGGTTATTCTTGCCTTGTATAAAAAGAAGGGAATAGATTTTCTGGAAGACCTTAACGGAATATTTGCATTTGCATTATATGACGAAGAGAATGATTCCTATTTCATTGCACGCGATCATATCGGCATTATCCCTTTATACATGGGAAGTGACAGGAATGGTAATTTTTATGTAGCGTCTGAATTAAAAGCTCTCGAAGGTGTGTGTAATAAAATTCAGGAATTTCTTCCAGGTCATTATAAATACAGTAAAGAAGGAAATGAATTAAAGAAATGGTACGTTCGTGACTGGACTGAATATTCTGCAGTCCGGGATAATGATTCAGATATTGATAAATTAAGGGAAGGTCTTGAAAAGGCTGTTCACAGACAACTTATGTCTGATGTGCCTTACGGAGTTCTTCTCTCCGGAGGACTGGATTCATCCGTCATATCTGCAGTAACGAAAAAGTTCTCTGCTATGAGAGTCGAGTCACACGATATTCAGCAGGCATGGTATCCACAACTGCATTCATTTGCAATAGGACTAAAAGGCTCACCTGATCTAGCCGCTGCGCAGAAAGTAGCAGATCATATAGGCTCGGTTCATCATGAAATCAATTTCACAATTCAGGAAGGTCTAGATGCGATCAGTGATGTGATCTATCATCTTGAAACTTATGATGTGACTACTATACGGGCATCCACTCCGATGTATCTTCTCGGGAGAGTAATAAAATCAATGGGTATAAAGATGGTTCTTTCAGGTGAAGGTGCAGATGAGATCTTCGGAGGTTATCTTTATTTTCACAAAGCGCCCGATGCTAAATCTTTTCACGAAGAGACGATCCGTAAACTCGGAAAGCTTCATCTTTATGATTGCTTACGTGCTAATAAATCATTAGCAGCCTGGGGAATAGAAGGAAGAGTCCCGTTTCTTGATAAGGAATTTTTAGATATTTCAATGAGACTGAATCCGAAAGACAAGATGGCGGGAAAAGATAAGATGGAAAAGTGGATACTCAGAAAAGCATTTGATGAGTATTTGCCGGATGAAATATTATGGCGGCAGAAGGAGCAGTTCTCAGATGGTGTAGGCTACAGCTGGATAGATACGCTGAAGAAAGTAGCAGAGGAAGAAGTAACGGATGAAATGCTTGCTAATGCAAAATTCCGTTTTCACGTAAATCCGCCGATGACAAAAGAAGAGTACAGATACAGAACGATCTTCAGCGAACACTTTCCTTCGGACTCAGCTGCTATGTGCGTGCCTTCGGTAAAGTCAGTTGCATGCAGCACTCCCGAAGCGCTTGCATGGGATGCGTCATTTCAGAATTCAAATGATCCGTCGGGAAGGGCGGTGAAGTCGGTGCATAAGGATAGTTATAAGTAGAGTGAGTGGAGTGTGTTGAGTGTTTGGAGTGTGTAGAGTGTTTGGAGTGTGTGGAGTGTATGGAGTGTGTGGAGTGTTTGGAGTTTGTAGAGTGTGTGGAGTGTTTGGAGTTTGTAGAGTGTGTGGAGTGTTTGGAGTGTGTGGAGTGTTGGAGTGTGTGGAGTGTGTGGAGTGTATGGAGTGTGTGGAGTGTATAGAGTGTATAGAGTGTGTAGTTAGTATATTATATATCTCCGCAGGATTAAATTTTTATTTAATAACTGCGGAGGTTTGATAATTTTATAAATTAATAATTTACTTTTTCTTGTATGGATACTGGTCCGGATAATTTCCGGGCGGATCATAATTACAGACCCATATAATATTTCCGTTGCTGCATTTGACCATAGCGCAGCCGACCTTTGTAGTATTTTCCCAGATCATTTGTGTGTAATGTCCGACTTTCATCCAGTTACTTCCCCAGGTATCATAATCAAAATCCTTTCTTTCGGAAGCCCATGAATCAGCAACTTCAGTGCCTGTAGGATTTCCTCCCATAGCCATAAAAAGATTCTCGCCATATTTCCCGTTGGTGCGGTGTTTGAAATCGCAACCGTTATTGGAAAGCTGATCTCCCCAATCTTTTGCATAAGCTGCAAGCTCATCTGACCAGACAAGCGGAGCTATGCCAAGCTGACTTCTCCAGTAATTATGTCTGTCGAGAATATCCTGATATTCAGCCTGGAGATTGATGCTACCCGGCGGATTTATATTGGTAGGATCCCAGGGTGTATTATTATCTGAACTAAAAATTAAAGTCCACTGATTCTCACTTTTATTTAATGAAGTCTGCCACTGATCTTCATTCACAAGTCCCGGTATCCCGTTATCAAGAACAAGTATCTCATTATTTTTATTAAAAAAGACCCATCTTAATGTTGCAACATCAGTTTCAGTATAGCTCCACATAGCGCCGGGATTGTCTTTGCCGGATTTAATGCATACAGGAATACCATTTTGTGTACTCAGATAATCACCTGTGGAACGGTTTACTATGTAATCAAAATTTACTTCATCTTCACCCGTACCGTACGACTCTTCAATGAATTGCCATTGTGCGCTTTGAGTACCTTCCGGAACTTCTGAAAATAAAAGTGTTCCGTTCTCACCGGCATTAAGGAATTTATTACAGCTTGCAGAAGGCGGACCATCTCCGAAAGCAAAGCTGCATTCAGAAGCGTTTCCAATCATTTTATATTCCTGAGCTTTAAGCGAATTGATTGATAGAAGCATGGAAAGAAGAAAGATGAGTGTTGTTTTCATGGCTTTATATTTTGGTTAGAAAATTTATTGAAAAATAATATTTAAAGATCATAAAACCGGGACATGAGGGTCAAACATTTATAATCTGATATTCATATTTGACAGATTGCAAAATATAGTTTGGGTATTTCAATTTCAAATTATAATATTTTCCTTTCCCGTTGGCTGAAGCCAACGGGAATGAAATGAGATACAGAATTAAAATTAAAATCCGCCGAGGCGGATCAATTCACACTTCATAGCCGTTGGCTTTAGCCAACGGATACGATATCAGCCAATTATCCTTCCGTTTTCAAGGTAAATTATTCTGTCTGCATATTTTTTCAAACGAAGGTCGTGGCTTGCAACAATAACGCATTTGTTGTTTCGAGCAAAGGAACTCAAAAGCTCGATTATTATTGAACCATTCTCAGTGTCGAGACTGGCGGTCGGCTCATCTGCCAGTATGAGTTCAGCATTGTTTGCAACTGCTCTTGCAACTGCAACCCTTTGCTTTTCTCCCTGGCTCATTGAAGACGGAAGCTTGTCTGCAAGATATTCAATTCTCAGATCCTTCAGAAGTGCTGTTGAAGTTTTCCT
>JAGQWH010000127.1 GCA_020437545.1 Ignavibacteriota bacterium | reverse complement strand
TTCATAGCTCATAGTTCATAGCTCATAGTTCATAGCTCATAGTTCATAGCTCATAGTTCATAGCTCATAGTTCATAGCTCATAGTTCATAGTTCATAGCTCATAGCTAATAGCTCATAGCTCATAGCTCATAGTTCATAGCTCATAGCTCATAGCTCATAGCTCATAGCTCATAACTCATAGCTCATAGCTCATAGCTCATAGTTCATAGTTCATAGCTCAGTTGCCATGCTTCGTAACTTGTAACCTATAACTTGTAATTCCAAATTCTTAATTCGTAATTAGTAATTAGGTAGCTACTTTCTTCGCAAGCTTTCCAATCGTCATCCCCTGCACTAATATAGAAAAGCATACAATAGCATAAGTGATCGTTACCCATATATCCCTTCCGTATTCAGGTCTTATTGAAAGTGCAAGAGCAATGGATATTCCGCCTCTGAGTCCTCCCCAGGTCAGAACAACTAATGTCTTACGGGTTATTTTTTCCTGGAATCTTATAAGCAGAGAAGGTACCCAGACTGATATATATCTTGTAATAAGTGTAACGAATATCAGGATAATGGAAATTATCAGGATCGTAGGATTTATTTTTACTATGAGAAGTTCTAATCCGATCAGAACAAACAATATAGCATTCAGTATCCCATCTATTAATTCCCAGAACTTATCTATGTATTCATTCGTGACCTTTGACATGCCGAATTCTTTTCCGTGATTTCCTGTAATCACACCGGCTGCAACCATTGCAAGCGGACCGGAAACGTGAATATAATGTGCCAAAGTATAACCTCCCATTACAATAGCAAGAGTGAGAAGAACTTCTACCTGATAATTATCAATATGGGAAATTAGTTTATAACCAATTCCTCCAACAAGTATTCCAAGGAAAATTCCTCCAACAGCTTCCTGTCCGAAAAGAAATAAAATACTCATTGCATTGATATCAGCTCCCGGCTGCGCAAGCTTGAGTATAGTTATAAACACTACTACAGCTACACCGTCATTGAATAAAGACTCACCTGCTATCTTGGTTTCCAGTGATTTTGAAACCCCAGCACTTTTAAGAATACTCAAAACAGCAATCGGATCTGTAGGAGAGATCAAAGCGCCGAAAAGCAATGCATGGATAATATTTACATTAATACCGAAAACCTGCAGAAGATAATATGATGCAAATCCAACTACAAAAGTACTTATGATAACACTAAGTGTTGAAAACAAAACTATCGTAAGCCGTTCGCTTTTCAGATCTTCATATTTAATATGAATGGCACCGGCAAAGAGCATGAAACTAAGCATACCCTCGAGAAGGAGTTCACTGAAGTCAATACTTTCAAGTGTTGCAGAAAGAACATCTATCAGGGATGGGTAAAAATGACCGATAATAAGTATCAGTATAGAAAACAAAAGTGAAACGAGCATTAAACCAATGGAATCCGGTAATTTTAATATCCGGAAATTAATATATGCGAACCCGGCTGAAAGTACTATCAGTATAGAAAAGAGTGGAAAGATTTCCATTAATTAGTAGTATATTTTTTTTATAATTTACGGATTATGATTTCATTTTTACATTCAGATCAGGAGCACCGACAAGCTCAAATGTAGCTGAAGCAAATCTAACTTCACCTTTGGTAGCTTCCACATCATTTAAAATTTTCGTGAACATATTTGTTTTTGTGGCGCGTCTCTTCTTATAATCAACTACATATCTTAATGTATATTCAACCCAGTTATCATTGGCAATTAGCGAGATCATAGGCTCCGTCTGAGCATCCTCGAGTCTGTATTTCATCTGCAGATCTTTCCATTTTGCTTTTGATTCAGTCGGAAGCTCTTCTACAATTTTCATTCCGGCATTAAATATTATTTCTTTTGCTTTATCATAATTGCTTCCATATGCTATAGGAATTTTTATCTCATCCCAGAGAAAAGGAAAATCACCGGAGTAATTGAATACCGGTTCTTTAAATACAAAGCTGTTTGCAATCAGCACTATCCTCCCATTGTATAGATCACCTGACACCCATTCGCCTGTCTCCATTAAAGTCGTTCTTAAAACCCCTATGTCAATGACATCTCCTTTAATTCCTCCGAGCTGAACCCGATCCCCGGTTTTATAAAATCCTCCGAACATAATTGCGAGCCATCCTGCAAATGAACCTATCACTTCCTGCAGAGCGAATGCAATTCCGGCACCTGCAACACCTAATGCTACAGTCAGTCCTCCAAGCTTATCACTGAAAATAATAATTAATAAAATAATAGTGAAAAAATAACCTATAACATTACTTACTTTTTTAGCTTTGTATCTTTCCTGGTTTCCTTTGATCTTCGAAAAAAATTTTTTCTTTACGATATTTATTATTACCCATATTACAACAAGTCCAATTACAGCAATAATGATCTTTATTACTAAAGGATCATTTATAAATTCATTTATCTGTGTTTCCATAATACCATATTAATTTCTATAATATGTAAAATTACAATGTAAACGTTAACGTAAAAATTTTTATAGACAGAAAGAGGAGTTTGTGAAATTAAATATGATTGGAAGGGTTAAGGTTTGTATTAATAAGCTTGAACTTTGGATGTTAAGGCACAATATCCTGAATTTATTCAATTTAAAACAAATTTAAAAATATTTTGAATTCGTTTAAGAATAAAAAAAATTTACTTTATTTAAGAAAATACTTCCCTGAGACCGGAGACGATTTTTTCTTACTTCTTTTGATCATAATAAAAGAAAGGCAGATGGTAAATCCGGATAAAGTTGATAAATATATTACAATTTCAAAAATTTTATTGATCTTTTAGAAAGGAATGTTTAAACAATACTTACAACTTTTTCTTTTCGGCTTGAATACCAAACTACAGATGCAAGTAATAAAGCTGTTACAAAAGTAGCAGCTCCTGTTCCCAGATCGAGACCGCCTTTGGATAATGGTTTTGTAAGAAGATCTCCAAACGTAGCACCAAATGGTCTTGTGAAAATAAATGCTATCCAGAATAAAAGTATGTCATTCAGTTTTGTATAATGGTGAAGAAGTATTACTACGACAATAATTGCAGATGTCACGCCTGCTCCTGAAAGATAGCTGAGACCAATATTGTCAGTAAGGTAATCACCAAAAGCAGTACCAAGACTGTTTGATATTAAAATAGCGATCCAGTAATATAACTCAACCCTTTTTTCAGTTACCGGATAAACCCTGATCCCAATTTCGCGTTTATGCCAGAGATATAATGTTATCATTAATAAAGAGAACAAAATAAGCGAACCAAATGCATATCCCAGTCCAAGTGTCCTGTCCATAAAATCCGAGACTTCCGTCCCTGCGCTTGTAGAACCTACTATTACAAGCCAGTATAATCCGGCATGAAACTTATTCGCTTTAAGCTGTATGAGCAGTACTATTATGAAAAAACCTATTGTAATGAGCAGACTTATCAGATATCCTATATCATATGTCATTGAGAGATGATCTCCGAATGTCTCTCCGAGTGTAGTAGCGAAGATCTTCATTATCCAGAAGTATATCGTGATCTTCGCTACTTTATTTTGATTTTCCAATTTTATTTTTTTGAATTAAAATGTTAACTAAAAATATTAGTCTCCGTCTTCTTCTTCACTGTCTTCATCAGAATCAGTATCAGCTTTTTTTATAACATTTCCGTTCTGATCAAACAAAATATCTTTGCTCTTTTTTCCTTCGGTAATTTCTGCTTCGTATTTCAGGTTGCCTTTTGAGTCGATTATCTTTGCAGCTTCGGTAATACTTTTACCGGCATACTCTGAAGAGATGTAGTCTCTGACTTTCGAAGGAAGTTCACTGACTGCAATTTTTGTCTCTGTTTCTATGAGGCTCGCTTCGCTGTCAAAAAGAAGCGCAGTTTGTACTCCATCGATTTTGAATTCAGCTTCATATTGCCCTTTACCTTCAACGTCCCATTTAATGTCTTGGGCATCCGGATAGATAGTCTTCACTTTTTGTTTTACATTTGATGGAATATCCTGTGCAGAAAGCATTAAAGGAAATAATAATATTGCCAGAACTAAAAGTTTGGTTTTCATTTTGAGTTTTTGTTTAGTTGATAGATTAATTTTTAAACACCGGTTCTTTTGATTAATTGAACACCGGGTACATACAAAATTAATACTTAAATCTGTGGAAATACTGAAGTTAATCTGTAATCAATCTGATCAGCAGAAATTGACTCTAATGGAATGATAATTATTTTCAAAAGAATATTTAATTTCATATCCGTAGAAATTGCATATCTGATTTACAATTGATAAGCCAAGTCCGAGTGAATCTTTCAGGCTATCACTTTTGGTAAATCTCTCGAAGAATTTTCCTGTGTCTGTTGAGGGTTTTAATCCTGTGTTACTTATTTCAATAAAATTACTACCGGTTATTATATTTATGTCTCCGTTTTCTATGTTATGTTTGCAGGCATTCGAGAGAAGATTTGAGATCAGAATGTCAATCAGTGTATCATTTGCGTTGATTTCAGGATAAAGGTTTGTGTCAACTTTTAACTTTATTCCCTTCCCGCTCAAAAAGTCTTCCCAAAACCCGGTATGCTTTTCGAGTATTTCCCTGACATTGACCGGACCGGATTCAAACTCTTCTTTATTTTCGAGTCTCATTAAAAGTATAAGAGATTTGTTTAACTTCGAAAGCCTGTTGATATTATTTTCCATTACATTCAGCAGCATGACTGTATCACTGTCAAGGTCTTCCTTCTGCCTTAAAAGTTCGAGTTTTGATTTGATGACTGCGATAGGAGTTTGAAGTTCGTGCGAAAGATTTTCCGAAGACTCAATTATTAATTTATATTCAGTGACTGCTCTTAATATGAGCCCGGTTACAGCGTTGTTGAGATCATTGAATTCTGCTACATTTGTTTTTTCGAATTCAATATCTGTGTTTTTTTTCAGGGAAAAGTTTTTAAGTTTATCAAGATTTTCGTAGAATGGTTTTAGCTCCTGCTTAGCAGTACTCCTGTTCACAAAATACAGAGAGATAAACAATAACGGAGTTACGATCAGAAAAACTTTCACAAGCGAGCTATAGAGATCATCCTCTTCCGGGGAAGACGACCTTACAATAATTTCATAATATTCACCTTTGATTTTTTTATGAGTTATTAACTCACGATATATTTCTGATTCATTATCTTCATCAGGCAGGATAGAGTTGTTGAATTGTGATGTTTCTTCTGCAGATTTTTCAAGCTGATTAATTTCAATAAAAGGTTTGAAATCCACCGGCTTTTCAATTTCAATCCTTTTTATTACTTCTTCCGTGGTGGACTGAAGTTCCTCATCAATCTCAGCCTGGATCTCAGTTTTGATCACATACAAAGTTACAATTCCGAATACAATAAATAACAGTAACGTAACAATGAAAAATTTAACGCTTATTTTATTGATTAATTTCATTCTTCAGAGAGTTTATATCCCGTTCCGTAAACGGATCTTATGTAATCTTTGCATCCGGCATCAGAAAGTTTTTTGCGGAGGTTTTTGACATGAGTATAAACGAAATCAAATTTATCATACGAATCTGCAAAGTCGCCCCAGATGTGTTCGGCAATGGATTCTTTGGTAAGTACTCTTCTGGTGTTTGAGATCAGATAGACAAGTATTTCAAATTCTTTTTTGGTGAGGCTGATCTCCTTATCATTAACGAAAGCCTTTTTTTCTTCCGGATAGATCTTTATCTCACCGAATGTAACGGATTTATTTCCGTCAAAAAATCTTCTTCTTAAAACCGATTTCACTCTTGAGTTAAGTTCTGACATGTAAAACGGTTTTGTAAGATAATCATCAGATCCGAGATCCAGACCTTTGATTCTGTCATCGAGTGAATTTTTTGCCGAGATTATAATTATCCCGCAATTCGGCTGCTGCTTTTTTATTTCTCCGATAAGATCCAGACCGTTTCCATCCGGCAGCATGATGTCAATGAGAGCGCATTCATATTCATAAATATTAAGCTTTGTTCTGGCATCTTCATAACTATTTACCACCTCACAAATATTCCCCTCATTATTAAAATAAATAGAAATTGACTCTGCAAGGTCTTTTTCGTCTTCTACTGTTAATAATTTCATACTGCAATTTAACACATTAAATCTGAAGAAAATCTGTAGTTCAACCACCGCAAACAATCACTATGGGTACAAACTTCACCTACGGCATGCAGTGTGAAGTTAACGGTTTCGATATTTTTACAATTTAATAATTTAAGACAGGCGAAATTTACAACCATAATGTTTATTTTTAAAAGTTAATCCGAAACATAAAATTAATAAATAAATCTTATTACTCGAAACGAAAGATTCAATAATCATTAAGACAATACACAATACTCAATACACAATACTATTTAACGAATGCGCCTCGAAGATCTTATCCATAAAAAAATATCCCGAAGAAACCTGCTCAAGCGGTCAGGCAAAGCTGCAGCATTTCTGACTGCCGGTTCAGTTCTGCCAAACGAGTTTTTCGAGCTGAGTTTATTCAAAGAGAGAAAAAGGTCTGATCAGAATGAAATGTTGTTCAAGCCGATCGAGCCTACCGACTCTGACAACTTCATTCTTCCTCAGGGCTTTGATTATAAGATCATCAGAAAATGGGGCGATAAGATAAATGAGTCTGAATATTTCGGATACAATAATGACTTTGTCGGTTATATGCCGATCGATCTTTTGGCAGGCGGCAATGATACGAACGACGGCCTGCTTGTGATCAATCACGAATATCCCTCCCCGCTTTTCATTAATAATTATACAGATGAGGATTTTAAAAAAGGAAAGATCAAAACTCCTGAAGAAGTAAACGCTGAACAAAAGAGCGTTGGCATTTCCGTTATCAGGGTCAAAAGAGAGAATGGTGTCTGGAATTTCATTGAAGATGAAAAATATAACAGACGCATCGATTCAAACACTATTCACATTGTCTGCGGCAATGCTAAGACCGGTCTCGGTGAAACTGTAACTGGCACACTCGCTAACTGCAGCGGAGGGATCACTCCCTGGGGAACATATCTAAGCGGTGAGGAGAATTTTCAGGATTACTTTGCTTCAAAGGATGTGTGGGAATACCGGTGGAATGACGTTGATAAGAATTTCAATGATGAACAATATGGATGGGTGGTGGAGATAGATCCGTTTGACAGGGATTCGGTACCAAAGAAGCGGACTTCACTCGGCAGGTTCAGGCATGAGAATGTTGCAATCGGGATCTCTCCTGGCGGAAGAGTCGTTGCTTACATGGGTGATGATAAGGTAAATGAATGCGTGTATAAATTCATAAGCAAAAACACATATGACCCGGATAAAAGAGAATTAAACATGGACATACTCGATGAAGGAGATCTTTATGTTGCGGATTTTGAGAACGGCAAATGGCAGCTTCTTGATTACGATAAAAGACCGGAACTGAAAAGTGATTTCGCTTCACAGTCAGATGTCCTGATAAATTGCGACAAAGCTTCAAAGCTCGTCGGCGGCACGGAATGCAACCGTCCGGAAGACATAGAAATAAATCCTGTTGACAGATCACTATTCGTTTCATTTACAAACAACTCAACCAAAGATGATTATTACGGAGGGATCGTCCGGATCATAGAAAAGAATAACGATCCTGAAAGTCTTGAATTTGACTGGGAAGTCTTTGCAACAGGAGGGGTCGAGTCAGGTTTCTCATGCCCTGATAATCTGACCTTCGACAGCAAGGGAAATCTCTGGGTTCTGTGCGATGTGTCAACATCCAAGATCAACAAAGGCAGATATGCACCATTCAAGAACAATTCAATGTTCATGATACCAACTTCCGGACCTGATAAAGGCAAAGCGTTCAGATTCGCTTCAGGACCGGTGGACAGTGAACTCTGCGGAGGCAATTTTTCGCCTGATGAATCGACAATGTTCATATCGGTACAGCATCCGGGTGAAGGATCTCTCACAATGGAAAACCCGACAAGCCGCTGGCCGGATTATGGCAATGACATTCCTAGACCGGCGGTGATCGCTGTGACGGGGTTTAAAAAATAATTAGGAATTAGGATTTATTTTTTTTCTTCAGGATATTTTTCACATAATCTTGCATATTAAGGTTTTTATTCTCTTCATACATTTTATCTCTGATCTTTCTAACCCATTCAACTGATTTGAAGTCTTCAATAATTTTCAATTCAGTTCCTTTTTTTTTCATTTTTTTAGAATCTCTTTTTTCTTTGATCATTTATTTTAGACCTCCTTTGGTGAATAAATTTGTAAAGGTAAGTATCCGTTTTTAAGATTAACCGAATTAAACTTTATAATTTTATCATAATTAACTATATGTTTGAAATTCCAACTTACAAGTAAGTCAACTTTATAAACAGTGGAACAAGCAATATGCAAAGAATCACTTCTATACTTTGAATTAACTATTTTATCTTTTAAATATAATTCTGCTAATTCTTCAACTTCACTTGTTATTTTTAAAACTTTCAAATTTTCCCTGTAACTTTCAAAATGATTTCTTACCTTTTCAGGAGCTAATTTTAATTCAGCTTCTGTGATTTCAGAAATTACACCAATTCTTATTTTCTTTTCTATCTGATTTATTAATTTTCTAGAATCAACCATAAACTCTTTATCAAAACAACCGCCAATTACAGAAGTATCCAAATAAATTTTAAGTATATTCATATATAAAATTAAACAAACAAAAGTTACTTTACGATACAAAAAATACCAAAAAATTTAATTTTTTATTTTTTCAATTCCTGTTTCAAATCTGAAAATATTAATCCAAACTTTTTAAAAATATTTGTTTAAAAATCCTTGAACCTTAATTTTATATTCCTCCGGATTAGTAGAGTATATATTTTCATGCTCGGAATCCGGAGCAATCCATAGTTCCTTCGGTTCATTTGCGGCATTATACAAGTCCATTGTATTTTCAACTAAAGTTCTTGAATCATTTTCGGCACCAATAATAAAAATTGGAATTTTAATTTTAGAAATTTCTTTTACCGGTTGGATTTTTTCTATACTTATTCCGAGAATTTTTTCCGCTTCAGGTTTCATAAATATTGTTCCGATGTATCCCGGTACAAATAAATATTTTCTGAATCTGTTATCAATTGCATTTTCGAGATTATCAAACGTTGCTTCAGATATTATACACTTGAGATCAGATAATCCGGATGCTGCCATAATAGCTGTTGCACCTCCCTGAGAGAAACCATATACAGCAATTTCCTTTTTTCCAATTCCCTTCAAATATTTCACGGCTGAAATCAGATCCTTTTTTTCATAATATCCTAAAGAAACAATTTCTCCTTCGCTTTCGCCGCAGGCTCTTGCATCATATAACAGAACATCATATCCCATTTCTTTAAATAAATCTGCTTTGGGGAGCATCTCAAGCCGGTTAGCTTTATAACCATGTAATAGAATAATGACTTTAGCGGAATCGGACGTTTTTGAGTACCAACCTTTTATTGTTTTTCCATCTTCTGTTTTGAAATTTATGTTTTCGGTATGTAAAAACTCGGGCGGATTTCCAATTGTTACATTATTCGGAGATAAAAATGCTTTGGCAAAGAATATTGAAATAAAGTAAAATATTAATACCGCTAAAGTGCAGCAAAATATTGAAATGTAGATTCTTTTTTTCATAAACCGGTTTACTGATTTCAATTAAAATAGTTCTTTTAAAGAAATTGTGAAAGAACATATTATAAATTTTACCTAATTGATCTAATAAAAAATAGAGTTGTAATTAAATTTTCTCTCTAAAAAAGATTCGTCCCGTAGGGACGGAATATTGGTAACTATGCATATCAAAAAGTATAGCCGTCCCGTAGGGACGGAATATCGGTAACTATGCAGATAAAAAGTATAGCCGTCCCGTAGGGACGGAATATTGGTAACCTTGAAATAAGAAGCAGGATCGTCCCGTAGGGACGGAATATTCTCTTTGTTCATAAAATTGTTTTGATTACGGAGCCTTTGCATTATTTACCAAAAAACATCCCACCACTACAAAATTGTTTTTGGACATATATGCAGCGGATTATGAACTTAACAAACTATTTCTATTGCATTCCTACCTTCATTCCTTTATATTTGCACTGTGAAAAATCTTTTCAAAAAAACATTCTCAGTTTACTTATTTGTTTTGGTATTCATTCCCTGTTCGGATGCTTGCTCTGTAGGGATCTGCAGCAATACAGATAAAATCCACATTGAACAGTCAGCCGATGATCATCAAGATGATTCCTGCACTCCAATGTGTACCTGTATCTGCTGTAATAACATAGTTACAGTATCGGAGATATTCACATTTGAAAATTTCACACACAATACAATTTTCTCAATACCTCATATTTCAAAATTCTCAAACTCTTTTTTAGAAAACACGTCTCCCCCTCCAAAATCATAAATTAATTTTATTTCAATCCAATTAATCCGGCTAAAAAATATAGTCGATGAAGTGTTGTATTTTTAAACAAATTAATTTATGATCAATAAAATAATAGCTTTTTCCATAAAGCAAAAATTAGTCATCGGGTTTTTTGTTCTCATACTGATTCTTATTGGTATTTATTCTGCCATAAAACTTCCCATTGATGCTGTTCCCGACATTACAAATAACCAGATACAGATCATTACTTCAAGTCCGACTCTTTCGGCTTCGGAAGTTGAACGGTTCATAACTTATCCGGTAGAGATAGCAATGAAAAGTTTACCCGATCTGATTGAAATGCGTTCGATTTCTAAATTCGGGATCTCGGTAGTAACTGTAGTTTTTGAGGATAATGTCGATACATATTTTGCGAGGAATTTAGTATTTCAGAAACTCATTGAAGCAGAAGAGAATATGCCTGCTGGGCTCGGCAAACCGGAGATGGCTCCTGTAAGTACAGGACTGGGAGAGATCTATCAGTATGTAGTGAGACCTGAAAACAAAGATGACACGACATACAGTGACATGGATCTTCGTACAATTCAGGACTGGATAGTCAAAAGACAATTACTTGGAACTGAAGGCGTTGCAGAAGTGAATAGTTTCGGCGGATTTGAGCAGCAATATCAAATTCTTATTAATTCAGACAAGCTGAAAAGTTTTGATCTAACGCTTCGGGAAATCTATGAAGCCGTGATCAAAAATAACAGTAATGTAGGCGGAGGATACATAGAAAAAAATTCTGATCAGTATTCTATAAGAGGTATCGGCCTTATCGAAAAAATTGAAGATATTGAAAAGATCATTATAAAAGGTAATCACGGCATACCGGTGTATCTTAGTCAGGTTGCAGATATTGAATACGGGAAAGGTCTGAGAGTCGGTGGTGTAACTCAGGATGGAAACGGCGAAGTCGTATCGGGAATTGTGATGATGCTCAAAGGCGCTAATTCGAGAGAGGTTGCTCAGAATGTTCACGCGAAAATTGAGGAAATAAAACCTTCCTTACCTGAAGGAGTTACGATTGATGAATTTTATAACCGCGAAGATCTGATTGATAAGACTATCAAAACTGTAGAAACCAATCTTATTGAAGGCGGAATAATAGTAATATTTGTTCTGATATTACTTCTCGGAAATCTCAGAGCGGGATTCATTGTGGCATCTGTGATCCCATTGTCCATGCTCTTTGCAATCATAATGATGTACTTGTTCAATGTATCAGGAAATCTGATGTCGCTTGGAGCAATTGACTTTGGACTGATAGTTGATGG
>JAGQWH010000126.1 GCA_020437545.1 Ignavibacteriota bacterium | reverse complement strand
TTGTAAAAGAAGGTCTTGGCGGTATCCTGAAGTTTTCTGTAGATTTTGATATAAAAGTAAAAAAACAACTTAAAAAATTTTAACAATACCCAAAATGAAAACAACAGAAGCATGTTCTCTGGATTTTATAATGCCAAAAACAGAAGCAACAATGGCCCGATACGTGTCGGGCAAAAATGTTTCCTTCGGATTGTTTGTTGATGACTTCATCAACGGCAATATAGACATAGAAGGTAACTTTGAAGATTTTATGATCAGCCGCGGCAATTATTTTAAATACAGTCTTACGGCAGATCATTTCAGATTTTTATTTTCCAGATTCATACCGGAAGTATTGAATCATTCCCGGAAGCAGGATAAAAGGATTGTCCGAGAACATTATGACAGAGGCAATGATTTTTTTGCAGCTTTCCTTGGTCCGCGAATGGTTTATACCAGTGGATTCTGGAATGATCCAAAAACAGAAACACTCGAAACGGCTCAGGACAGGAAGATGGAGATGGTTTGCAAAAAGCTCAGGATGGAACCGGGTGATAATTATCTCGATATAGGCTGCGGATGGGGAACACTCGTAACTTACGCATCCAAATATTTTGATACTGACTCTACCGGGGTGACAATTGCAAAAGAAGGAACTAAATGGGGAATGCAGCAAATAAAAGATCATGGATTAAGCAATGATCAGGCGAGAATACTTTGTAAAGATTACAGGGACATTCCTCAGGATGAGAAATGGAACAGGATATCATGTCTGGAAATGGGTGAACATGTAGGCGTCCGGAAATTCAAAGGGTTTATTAAGATGATCTATGACAAACTCGATGATGACGGAATGTTTTATCTTCAGCAGGCAGGACTCAGAGCAAATCCCGGGATCTTTCATAAAGGTGAACACTGGCAGGATCTCATATGGGGATTGTTTATGAATGAATATATCTTCAGCGGCGCTGACGCATCTCTTCCGCTTAAATTTCTTGTAAGCTCTCTTCAGAATGCGAATTTTGAAGTAGGACATATTGAAAACATAGGTATTCACTATTCACATACGATTCACAGCTGGTATCACAACTGGATGAGGAACGAGGAATACATAACCAATAATTACGGTATTTACTGGTTCAGATTATGGCAGGTTTTTTTAAGATGGAGTGTGGATATAGCGAAACAGGGAAGTTCTACCTGCTGGGCTATAACGGCTCATAAGAATCTTGATAGTGTTAACCGAAACGATTACATCAGTCAGGCAAATATCGGATTATCAATGAATCTGGTTAATCCAAGGAAACTAGAACGTTCGTTTGAAGAACCTTATGCATCGCTGTATAATATGCCTGCTGAAATTCATTCAAAACCGGAAGAAGTATTTCTTAAAACCGAAGATATTGTCTTTCATTCCAATGGAGTTGAATAATAAATATGGTTTTTAAATGCCGATTTTTATGAAGATTTTTTGTCTTATATGTTGTTCATTCTTTAGAATAAAAATAAAATGATTTAAAAAAGTTTTAATAAATACACACTTTCTATTTATTATCCGTTAAGCTAATTTACAAAAAATTGATCTGTAAATTGGTTTGCGGATTTTTATATGCATACCGGATTTTCATTTCAGAATTTATAAACAGCTTCAATCTAAAATGAGAGGTAATCCATGCGTGAAATTAAAATTTGAAAAAGAAAATTGAAGTAAAACCAAAATTAAAAAAAGCTAAACCCGGAATTTCGCTTGTTATAAAAAATAAAAGCGTAACAAAAAAGAAATCAAAGGATGAACAGGTTAAGAGGGTTATGGAAATAGAATCCTTTAATCTCGGTAATATGATAAGAGAAGCAAGGATTTTTAAAAATCTTACACAGGATGCTCTGGCTAAAAAGTCCGGTACAACGAAACATTACATTTCCAGAATTGAGAATAACGGCAGTGACATCAGACTGAAAACACTAATGAAAATAGTTACCAATGGATTGGGAGGCATTCTGAAATTCTCAGTTGATTTTGATAATTGAATATTTAAATCATCTTACAAAAAATAAATTAAATTAACTCTTCAATTCCGATGAATAAAATCCGGTTAATTTTCTTTTTTATTCTCATATCTTTTGCAAAGATCCCGTTTATTCCTGCTCAGGAATTAATTCCAAAAGATTCCATTCTTACTATTCTTAAAGATTTAAAAGATAAAAGCAAAGTTAAATCTCTGATCGCAACCGTGAGGAAAGGCGATGAAGAAATTATAACTGTTGCTCTCGGAGAATCCATGACTTCCATTCCCGCAGATGCCGTTATGCATTTAAGAATAGGCGGCATTTCGGAAACATTCTTCGGAACGCTGCTGATGATACTATCAGAAAAAGGAGTGATTGATATTGATGAAAAGATCTCTGCATGGCTTCCTGATCTGCTTTCTGCTGATAAGGTTACTCCCCGAATGCTTATTAAAAATACAGCAGGATATAAAGATTATGTAACGGTTAAAGAATTGATTGATGAGTTTATTAAAGACCCTTTCAGGGATTTCAGCAGAGAAGAGCTGATTCAATTTTCAGTAAAAGACGGTGAAATGAATTTCCCGCCTGGTACGGATCAGAAGTATTCACATACGGAATTTACCATACTCGGGGAAGTTCTTGAAAGAGCAACAGGGAAAACGCTTGCCGAACTTTATGAAGAATATATATTCAATAAACTTGATCTGAAAAACACAGGATATTCATTTAATACAGATCTTCCATATCCGGTACTTCATGCCTACAGTTCTGACCGGGGCATTTATGAAGATGCAACATTCTGGAATCCGGCTTGGACAAGAGAGTCAGGAACAATTTATTCTAACATTTATGATCTTGCAAAATGGGCAAGAGTTTTCGGAACAGGGAGTATGCTTAAACCGGAATCTTTTAAACAGCTTGTAAGTCCGCCGGATATAAAAGTAGATCCGGAAAAATATTTCGCTTCAGGCTTTGGTGTAATGAACGGCTGGTATATACAAAATCCAAGTTTTAACGGCTATAGCGGAGGTTTCGGATATTTGCCTTCCGGAGAGATCACGGTAATTATTTTTACTACACAATCGGAAGATCCGGCTTCAGATAGTCAGGCATTTAATATCTTAAAAGAAATTTCAGGAATACTGTCACCGGATAATGTTATTGAATGAGTTGTCTCAGTCTGATTTGAATATAACACCGGATTTATGATTATTCATTTGTTTCATTTTCGATCTTCCGGGCTTTCAGTATATCAACTCTGAACATAACATAACCGACTACAACACTTCCTTCTTTTACATTTTCATTCATGTACATCGGACTGCACAGGAGTTCGAAGTCACCTGTTACACCTTTACAGGTCAGAACAAAAAACTCATTCTTTGTGAAGCTGTGTGTTTTTGTTTCTACTTTTTTTACAATGGCATGCACATAAGTCATTGCAGGAAAAGAAATATCCTCATTACCTGGCATTATACCGGTCGGAGTCATAAAGACAGGTCCGAAACCGATCGGTATCCCTTCCGGTGATGTTGTGATCGGATTTTTGTTTACTATGCTGTTGAATTCTGCAGTATCGCTGAAGATATTTATATCCATTGCCATGGCATAAATACTCATCTCTGCTTCTAACGGAAGTTCCATTTTTTCTATCAGACAATAGAAATCTACTTCAGCGCACAGATTAAATAAATTTCCTTCACTGTCCTCTATCACTATTGCTCCGGTTTCCTGATCATAAAGGTTTGGCTTATATTCAGAAATTACGGCTTCAAGTTTTGTAGTCGCTTCATAGGTGAAGTAGTATTCTTTCTGATCTCCATCCAAAACACCTATCAGCCGGCTGCCGCTTTCATCTGTTAAAAACAACATGCTTGCTTTGGAGCTGATTTTGCAAATGCCATTTTCCATTCCATATTTTATATACTCCGTTGTTTCATTCATGTCGTTACTCAAACCTATATCTCCGGGAAAAACGTCCATAGGTGTATAACTTTCCATTTTTGTTCCTTACTGTTTTTTATTTGTTATTTAATTTTTATTTCCGTTGCCGCTGATCCATACAAATTTTTTATTACTTAATTCTTTCTCTCCGTCCCATCTGTATGCTACCAGTTTTTCTTCTTTCCCAATGCTGTAATCTACACATGCAACATTTTTTTCTTCGATCTCAGGTGTTCCGCTGAACCAGTAGTGTCCGCAAAATACCGGTTTCTCATCTGCACCGTAAAAATATTTTTTCTCAAGATAATTCTGATCAACTTTATCACCGGATAAATCCGGAATATCTTCCATATAATAATCCCGGTATCTAACCTTTCCGGTATCTCTGTACCATTTAACTCTCATCTCATACCTTTCTTTTCCATACTTATCTTTAAATGAGTAACCATTAGGTATCCTGACCTCTCTGCCTTTCAGACATTCATCAATTGCTTTGTAAAGAGGACTCTTCTTGTAATGCTCATCTGTGTGAAGTTCGTTCAGAAACTCATCAGTAAACTCCAGATCTTCAGGGATCTCTTTTACATTTTCAGGATCCCAGCAGGCATGAACTACCCTCAGTTCCCCGAGATCAAGATAAACCGGGAGTTTCCTGAACCAGTTCATGTAATCTCTCCACTCTTTTTCAAACATTGCAAACTGATCCAAAGTCGCCTTCACCTGCAAAGTTGAATAATTCGTGTGTTTCCTTAAATGAATTCCGTCCGGTCCTAATGTGTGATAACAAAGAGCATTATACTCATGATTGCCCATTGTTGCAAGAGCCGATTCATTATCAACCATTCCTTTTACGATTTTCAGAGTTTCCCTGATCTTAGGTCCTCTGTCAATAAAGTCTCCGACAAAGACAGCTTTTCTTTCCGGATGTGAATAGTAACCTTTAGAGTTATCGTACCCGAGTTTTTCCAGAAGCTGCAAAAGTTCGTCTGCATGCCCGTGAATGTCTCCGATAATGTCGTACATTTTTTACTCCTTTCTTTTAGTTTTAAAATAATTTTTAATTAAAGTTGATTAAATATTTATAATCTTTCAGATACTCTTCGAGTGAATTATTTTCTTTTCTGTTTACAAATGCTTTAAGCCATTTTCCCGCTTTGGTCTGATAGTCGTTGTATCTGTGGCTCTTAACGAAATCCCGGTTGTTTGCCAGTTCGGTTGCAACATTAAAAACAGCGTATGCACTATTCCCTAGCAGGTAGCTGTATTTATTTCCGAGCTTTTCACAATAGTTCACAAATTCATTCATCCGTTTAATTTCTCTTTCCCTGAGTTTTCGATTATCCGATTCTATTTTAAATTTCAGTTCAAATATCTTTGCAGTCAAAGGAACAAAATACTTCCTGTCAATTTTTTCTTCTCTCAGTTTAATCATGAGTTGAGTAAATTTTTCTTCGAGTATTCTCAGCTTATCAATTTTTTCACCAGGTTTAAAATCTTTCATTATTTCTGAAACAGGTTTTTTGTAATGAATGTAATTTAAAGAAACTGTTTCTTTTTCAAATATCACTCCGTTGTCACACCATTTCCTGCTGAATCCAATTTCGAATTTGAGAGCCTTTGTCCGGTTGTAACTGTTGGTGATTCTCATAAAAGGAATATACACTTCCTTTTCCCAGACATTAAACGAGTATAGATTATTCATCAAATCGATATTGCAGAAAGACCTTGTTTCAGGAAAAGTCACGTTAAACACTGATAAATTAATTTCGCTTTCTTTAGAGAAGTATTCCCTGAAAATTTTTCTGCCGAGTTCGAGTGCCTGTTTATTGGTTATAAGAGAGTAATTGTCTGTTACTAAAGAGAAAATCTTTTCTCTTCCGTCAGTTTTTCCGGTAACGGCTTTAAATCCTATGGCTTCCTTATATTTTCTTTTTTTTGAATTCCTTATAAAAACGGAATCAAGTCTGACCGGAAAATCTATGCTGTTTATATCTGTTATTCTGTTCATGGTTATAAAATTAATTTTTAAAAATCTGATCAATTGTTACAATACAAATGTATTAGTATTGGTAAGACAAATAGTGTACAGGTAATAATTTTTTTAATAAATTATAAAACTACATTACAAATATACAATCCGCCCCGGACATATAATGTCAGAACAGTTTTTTAAAATCAAATTATTTTAAAATAAAAGAAGTGTCAATTTATGAGAGCATATACAAATAAAAGTAATTTTCTAAAGAATTGAAAATGAGATGTGATTGATTGAGTCGCAGGCATAAGATCACCGGACAACAGATTTTTTTGATGGACCGGACATGTATATTAAATGAGAATTATTTCAAACATAAAGGAGAGATAACTCTGCTTAATTAAAATTTTCTATGGGGTTATTTTACTTATAAAGTTCTTTGCATTATTGTAAGAGATTACGAGATCTGTCAGATCTGTAATATTGTCTCCGTTAACATCTGTATCTTCATAACCTGTAACATAATTTGCACCATTATTGGAAATTAAGAGAACATCGGCGAGATTAATGTTTCCATCCTGATTCACATCACCGCTGTAAAAGCAGTATTTTGAACCCTTGAGTACAACATTGTTTCCAAAAGAATTTGCCGGAGAACCGGTAAAGTCATATTCATAAACTCCTCCTGATGTGAAAGATTCTCCGCCGGATCTGCTCCATGTTTCCAGACCATTACGATGTTTGATTGAAATATAATATGTTCCGTCCGGAACATTATAATATCTGAAGTTACCTTTAAAATTATCTGAATCAATAACCGATTTAGCAGAATCAATTATCGAAAATGGTGAAAAAGAATTTCTTATATATGCTCTTACTGTATCACTCATGTTTAATTTATCAGTAACAGGATTATAGAAACCTTCAATTGCTAATTCAGCATTTAATGTTAGATTTATTTCGTCTCTGAAAGTACGGTAAGTATAGAAACCGTCAGGAAGAGTCATCTCAAGAGCAATATTTCCATCCGGTGTAACCTCCATAATAGTCGGATTTGCTGAGCCCCATGAAATAAGGGTATTTCCGTTTTTCAGTCTTTGCACAGAACCCATGGCAAAACCATACAAATCAGGATCGTGTCTGTATTCCCATACCAGGGTTGCAACTTTGTTTACTTCGTCGAGATGATATTCAACTGCTCTGGAAAATGGTGGGGAATGATAATTCCCATTATCATAAAGAGTTACGTTCCCATTTTCAATTCTCCTGATATCATGCTGATAAGAAAAACCTATCGGATCATTCGGGAATGTAAATTCGTTATGAACTCCGCCTAACCGCCAGATAAATTCACCGGTCGAGCGGCTGATCTTTGAAATTTCACTCAGATGTCTTGAAGAAATCAGAATGTTACCGTCAGTATCAAGTTCGATCGCATTACCATGTACATAATCAACTACAGTAGCATTAAGATTTTCATGGATTGCTTCGGTGATTTCCACATGATCCCAGCTTCTCCATTGAAAAACCACATTCCTGTTCTGATCCAGCTCCTGAATGATTAATCCTACAACATCGGCATTCGGGTTTCCACCCGGAACAATAACATTCATATCTATCAGCTGAGGATCATAGCTCATTAAGAGTACATGTCCGTTATTCAGAATTTTTATTTCATGCTGATCAGTAATATATCCGTTGCCGCAGGCGAATGAATCAACTATCTCATTAAGATCATTCATTGCGTAGTACTTGCTATTCTTATACGAAAAAAATGTTCTTAAACCGTTGGGTTGTCTTTTATAATCAACTGCCCGCAAGTGAGAAGTTACATCAGTGCTGCTGAGAATAGATCCCCTGTTATTAACAGTGAAAATATACGGAGTAAAGGGTATAGGTGCAAACGGAAAATTAGACATAAACAACTGACCCGGAGAAGGATTATTGGAAACAGTTACCTTCAGGTTAGCCGGACCTTTTCCGTCAAAATTATTAAAAATCAATTTTGCATCAGGATTTTCAAATTCATTAGTGAAGCTATTATAGGTCTGAATATTTGATCTTTCCTTTTCTGTCTCAAATGAATAAGAAAAACTTTTGTTTGCTTTGCCACCGGTCATCACACTGTTGATATTTACATTTACAATTTCACTGTAATAAAAAGGTTGATCAGGTATAAACAATAAAGACTTACTGTCGGATGTAATAATTACTTCACCTGAATGTCTGCCGCTCTTTGTTCCATCAACTTTAATTAAAGAATTCAGATTACTGCTGACTATTACATCGTCGAATCCAACAATAATGTTGTTTTTAATATTTACATATTTTGCATTCTGTACAGGCTGTATATATATTACTTCTGCATTTAATTTAAAAACAGACAGTAAAAAAATTATAAGGATAAATATTTTTTTCATAGAATTTCAGCATTTTTTTAAAAACCATTAATTTATTTTTTAAGATTTATTTTCTTTTATAACAGGTGTGGATAGTAAATTAATTAGTTTTTTTGAAGTGTAGTGTTCAATATATCTATAATATAATGTATTATCTATTATTTAATATTTCTAAGAAAATAAATGAATTCACTAAATATGTAAAACAATATAATTCAGATCTGCTTCAGATAATGAATTAGATCAGGTCTGAATTATTTATAAGACTTCAGAATTGCTTCTGCATCTTTTTTCACCATCTTTATCAGCTCCGGAGGACTTTTCACAATTACCTTTGCTTCCTTTGTTAATATCCATTCTTTGATCTCAAGAAGATCATTGACTTTAAAGGTAACCCGGATATTTCCGTTTGGGAGATTTTTTAATTTCTGCGAAGAGTGTATTTCGCTTTCGAGTAACTGCGCGGCATATTGCTTTTTGATCTCAAGATTTATGTCATATATCTTTGAAGTTCGTCTTTTCCTGAAACTGTCTTTGAAATAATCTTTCACCTTAAAAGTATCGGGGATATCAAAATCAAAATCAGTTTTTTTTACTTTTAATATCCGGTTAACTGCCATTATCCTTACTTTTTTCTTTTCATGATTATAACCGATCAGATACCAGTCGCCTTCATAATTCCTTAAATGATATGGATCGATAGTTCTTTTATTTGATTCATTCTTGTCTACCATGAAATATTCTATCTTAATTGTCCTTTCATTAAACAGGGCATCTTCAATTGCTTTAAAAAGTTTTTCATCGAGTTTCCTGACAGGTTTGAAATTGAAACTAACTTTTTCTTTTACTTTTCTTACTTCATTAAGTATTTCATCACCAAAGCTTTGAAAAAGTTTATTGAATAAAGATTTTTGTCCGGTCTTATACGGATTGTATTTATTGCTTCTGATCAGTTCACGTATGACAGCAAGATTGTACAGTTCGGTAATGGTAAAATCAAATGCATTAAGTCTGAAAGGTTTCGTGTAATGGTAGGATTTTCTGTTGGAGTCATATTCAATCGGAGCATCGAAATAATCTTTCATGTATTGAATGTCGCGGTAAATTGTCTTTTCGCTTACTTCATATTCACGGGCAAGTTCTGTGGTCTTTACATATTTATTTTTCTGAATACTGTTATCAATGAAAGATAACCTGCTCAAAATTACTTTATTTACTGCTTTCATATTTTGGGAGTAAAAAATTTTAATTACTGATATACAGTGAGGCAATTCAAAAATAGCTAAATATATTTTTCTGTTAAATACACATATAAAAAATTTGACTCCCGGATCTGCAATAAAGGTTAATGATGAAAGAAAGACAGGTTGAGAATTATTATCTGATAAGAGTCATCTTTTTTATCTCTGAAAATTCATCAGACTGAAGTTTGTAAAAATATACACCGCTTGTAAGAGAGGCAGCATCAAACTGAACTTCATGAGTTCCGGCAGAGACTTTATTATTAACCAAAGTTGAAATTTCCTTACCGAGAATGTCATAGACTTTTAAAGAAATAAAGCCCGTTTCAGGAACAGTGAATCTTATATTTGTTGAAGGATTAAAAGGATTAGGAAAATTCTGTTCCAGAATGAATTCCGTTGGTATCACCGAACTGATATTTTCTGCGGAAGTAAAATTATCAACCTGTCTTTTCCATATTCCAAGCCTGTCGACACCTGCAAATAAAAATCCGTTTTTATAAGTTACAGAGAAAACATTATCCGGAATAAATTGAAACCCTTCATTAAATTGTTGCCATGAAGTACCGAAATCCGTTGATCTGAATATTCCCCTGTAAGCAGGACTGGTACTTGATGCATAGACATATCCTTTTCCATCAGAAGCAAATCCTGTAACGTTTCCATTATCCCAGACAGATATCCAGCTTTCGCCGTTATTTGACGAGCGGTATACTCCGTTGTCAGTAGCAGTTATAATATTTCCGTTTACCATAGTATGAAGTGCTTCAGCAGTAAAGTCCGAAGGTAATCCGTTATTTACGGTCTGCCATGAAATGCCGTTATCAGAAGATCTTCTGATCGCACCGTTTACAGAATATCCTCCGGCAGTAAATATCAGATTATCTTTTATTTCAACATCGAGAATGTAAGGAAACTGAATCCCGAAATTCTGAAAATTCCAGTTCAGTCCAAGATCAACAGATGTATGCAATCCAATAAAATCAGCACCTGTTCCTTTTCCGGCAAAGACTTTGAGCTGACCGGGATTCAGATAAGATATCTCAAGCACTTCGATCCTGCCTGCTCTGAAAGACGTTGCTCCGGTGATAGTCCAGGATTCTCCGTTATCAGTACTCCGGTAAACTGCTCCGGCTGAACCTCCATAGATTATATTATTTATTGTATCAACAGCTACATCATATATCAGATGCGATCCTCCAAGTGATACGTCTGATAGTATACCGGGAAATGATTTTCCTTTATCCTGCCATGAAATTCCCATGTTGGTTGATATAAAAAGACCGCCGTATGCTCCTGCTATGATTGAATTGTTTGTCTGAGCAAAAGAGTTGACAGGCATTCCATATATTCCGCTGTTTATTAATGACCAGTTAACTGAATTTAGAGGTGATCTGAACATACCCACAAAATTGGTGCCGGCAAAAAGTTTACCGTTTAAAATTTTCAGATCATAAACCCATTTGTCCTGAATCCCAAAATTCTGCCAGCTGAGTCCCATATCTGTTGACCGGAAGACACCGCGTCCTGAGCTTCCTGCATAAATGGAATCTCCGGATATTTCGAGAGAAACAATATTCTCTGAATTGAGACCTGAGTTAATCCAGGTTGTGCCTGAATTTGAAGATCTGTAAACCCCGTTAACCGTTGCTGCAAATAAACTATTCCCGCCTGAAGAAAGATTAAATACACCATCAGGGAGACCAAGACTTACATCCTGCCATGAAACACCGTTGTCTGATGATCTGAATAGAACTTCTGTACCTGCAATGATACTGGTCGGATATGAAACGAAAAGGAAATTATCATATGAATACATGCTGTAAATGGAAAACTGAAAAGTCGTCTGAATCGACCCTGAAATCTGCCATGACTGTGTCTGGTCATTAAATATATAAACCCTGTCCTGAGGGTTTTCATCAGCCGCTGCAAAAAGAATTCCGTTTTTAACGGTAATTCCTCTCACATAAATATTGCCCATACCGGAGGAAATGGAAATCCAGTTCAAACCATTATTGGTCGTTTTATAAACACCTCTTTCCGTTGCGGCAAAAAGTTCGTTTCCTCTAACGGCAAGTCTCGGGGCAAAGGAAGAAGGCAGACCTTTTCTTTCAGTCCAGGAAACTCCTTCATTTGAAGAAAAGTATGACTCACCGTAAACAGTCACTATTGAAAGTACAGAGCCGGATCTTTCGATATCACTTATTGCAGCTCCTTCGGGACCGTTAGTCCGCTCCCATTGACCATGCAGATCATTAAAAGAAATTGAAATAAAAAACAGTATTAGAATTAAAAGTGATTTTTTCAAAATATCCCCTTATAAA
>JAGQWH010000125.1 GCA_020437545.1 Ignavibacteriota bacterium | reverse complement strand
AGCTTTATTATAATAAAAGTCCAACTTTTTCTGTCTGACATCTGACATTTGACATTTGACATTTGACGTCTGACATTTAACGTCTGACATTTAACGTCTGACATTTGACGTCTGACATTTGACGTCTGACATTTGACGTCTGACATTTGACGTCTGACATTTGACATCTGACATTTGACGTCTGACATTTGACGTCTGACGTCTGACATTTGACGTCTGACGTCTGACATTTGACGTCTGACGTCTGACATCTGACGGATAATAGTTATTTAATCTTCCCTTAGGTTTATTTATTTTAACAAAAAACAAATCATGTCGTCATCTGAAAATGAATTATACGGTCTGGTACTCTGCGGGGGGGACAGCATCCGCATGGGATTTGATAAAAGTGAAATTGATTATTACGGTAAAAAGCAAAAGTATTTTCTCTATGAGCTTCTGGAAGAATTCTGTGATAACGTCTTTATTTCCTGTTCCCGCTTTCAGTCTCAAAGAACTGAACCCGAATATAATGTAATAACCGATGTCGATGGTTTCGAAAATTCCGGTCCGATGGCGGGCATACTTTCTTTTCATGTGGAACACCCCGGAAAATCTGTAATTGTAACAGGTTGTGATTATCCTTTTATTAACCGTGACAGTATCGAACAATTGATTAACAACAGGGGTAAAGGTAATGGCAAAGCAGTATGTTTTATCAATGAAGTTAATGATGAGTATATATATGAGCCTTTTCTGACTGTCTATGAAGCTCCTTTCTTTAATACTTTACTTTTGAATTTCCTAAATAAAAATTATTCTCTGAGCAGAATTCTTGAAGCGGAAAAAGTGAAAGCAATTGTGCCACCTTCGGATCTGATCTTACGGAATGTAAATTCCACTGATGAATATCTTGAAGCAAAAAAACTGATCGAACTGATGAATTATAATTTTACCTATAAACACAAAGATCCGGATAATGAAAATTAAACTGACTTCTCAAAATGAATCTGAATCAGCCTCCTCTGTTAATATCAAAATAAAAAAATTCAGCGGTAATGGATCCGAAATAGTTAATGATTCTGTAGCAGCAGAAGAACCGCTTGAGATACTGCTGGAGTATGGTAATACCGGAAGCCGGATAAACAAAGTCATTTCAATCACAATGCGGACTCCCGGAAATGATGAGGAACTTGCTGCCGGATTCCTTTTCACTGAAGGAATTATTCAAAGAACTGAACAGATCAAAGAGATAAGGATGCTCCCATTTGAAGAGAATAAGGTCAAAGTGGTTTTGAAAGATGATGTCAGTCCGCAGCTTAAGAATTCGGAAAGAAATTTTTATACTACTTCAAGTTGCGGCGTATGCGGCAAGACGAGTATTGATTCTATAAAGACTGTTTCTGTTTTTGAAAATGCTGATGACGAATACAAAATTAAAATCGTTCCTGATATTTTTTATTCATTAAATGAGGAATTAAAAAACCGTCAGAAGATCTTCATATCCACCGGCGGCCTTCATGCCTCAGCTCTGTTTGATCTTAACGGAATGTTTGAAATGCTCAGGGAAGATGTCGGAAGGCATAATGCTCTGGATAAACTGATAGGTCATTACTTCATTAATAACCTGATGCCATTGAATAATAAAATATTACTTTTAAGCGGAAGAGCAAGTTTTGAGCTGATACAAAAAGCAGTTATGGCGGGAATAAAAGTAGTGGCAGCTGTCGGTGCACCTTCGAGTCTGGCTGTGCAGCTGGCAAAGGAATCAGGTATTACTTTATTGGGGTTTTTGAAGAAAGATGGGTTTAATGTTTACTCGGGAGGGAAAAGGGTAGGTTCAAATTAGGTATTAAGTATTAGGTAGGTAATAAGTAATAAGTATTAAGCATTAATAAAAACAGAGTAAATAATTACAAATACATGATAGAAGTAAAAAAACTGTATCAAATTACATATGATCAAATAATATCTTTCGGTACAACTTTGTATTCTTCGGAATCAAGATATGAAATTAAACGTCAGGTATCCGGAGATGAGATCAGTTTTAAAATGACTCTTGTTCAGAATACCGATAATTATGTAAAATACACTTCAAGTAATTTAATAACTGAAGATAATTATAATCTGATCATCGATCACGGATATTCATTAGGGGCGTTTCATGAAGATAAGATGATCGGATATATGATAGCTGAGGATCGGAAGTGGAATAATTCAGTATGGATAGAAATGATCAGAGTGGCTAAAGATTACAAAGGATACGGAATCGGTTCATCAATGCTGTCAACTCTTGAGTCATTATCAAAAGAATGCTTTAAAAGATCAATTGAAATTGAAACTCAGAACATGAATGTACCTGCGATAAATTTTTATAAAAAGAACGGATTTATATTTACCGGATTGAATATGACTTTGTATGATCCGGAAGAATGTGATGATGAGATCGCGGTGTATATGTCGAAAGATATTGAGCAATCTTATATACCACCGGGTACTATGCATTAGGTATTAAGTATTAAGTATTAGGTATTAGGTATTAGGTAAAAACTTATATGACTTTATAGAAATTAATTTTAAATGGAAAATAATTCAGAACATTTACCAGATCATCAGAATCCTGAAAAGCATACGGGTTTAAAGAAAGGTGATATTAAAAAGACAGCGGCAGGAATACCCGGTATAATATCTGCCGGTAAAAAAGTGATAGCTGAAGCCGGTTTGTTTCGGGGTTTTACCGCATTACAGAGTCTGAATAAAATTGGAGGCTTTGACTGCCCCAGCTGCGCATGGCCGGATCCGGATGATGAACGTTCTGCACTCGGTGAATATTGTGAGAACGGCGCAAGAGCTGTTGCAGATGAAGCAACTTCCAAAAAGCTCACTGCCGGTTTTTTTCAAAAACATTCTGTCAAAGAACTTGCCGCTTTCAGTGATTTTGAGATTGGGAAGAAAGGAAGAATTGCACAACCGGTGTATCTGCCCAAAGGAGCTTCCCATTATCAGGCGATCTCATGGAAGGATGCTTTCGAAAAGATCGGAAAAGAACTGAACCGTCTCGCTTCTCCTGATGAAGCTGTCTTCTATACCTCCGGCAGAACAAGCAACGAGGCTGCGTTTATATATCAATTGTTTGTAAGAGAATACGGTACCAATAATCTTCCCGACTGCAGTAACATGTGTCACGAAAGCAGCGGAGTTGCGCTGAGTGAATCTCTTGGTTCGGGAAAAGGTTCGGCTACTCTCGACGATCTCTACGAAGCAGAAGTAATAATGATCCTCGGTCAGAATCCGGGAACAAATCATCCGCGAATGTTATCCGCATTACAGAAAGCTAAAGCAAACGGGGCAAAGATCATTTCTATAAATCCGTTACCGGAAACCGGTCTGATGGGTTTTGATAATCCTCAGCAGATAAAAGGATTGCTTGGCAATACTGTGCAGCTTACGGATGTTTTTCTGCAGATAAAAATAAATAGCGATATGGCATTGCTGCAGGCGATGGAATATCTGCTCTTGAAAGAAGATGAAAAAGATCCGGGCTCCGTTTTTGACAAAGATTTCATCAATAAAAATACCGAAGGTTATGAGAAATTCATTGAGCATATTAAAAATAAAAATTTAGATCAATTAGTAAATTCAACAGGAATTGATTTAACTGCTATTACTGAAGCGGTCGAAATTCTGAAAAATAAAAAGAAAATAATAGTCTGCTGGGCAATGGGTCTTACTCAGCATAAGAATGCAGTTGATACAATTAAAGAGATCGTGAATTTATTGTTGCTTAAAGGAAGTATTGGTAAAAAAGGGACGGGAACATACCCTGTAAGAGGTCACAGTAATGTACAGGGTGACAGAACAATGGGAATTTACGAAGCTCCTTCTGCTAACTTTCTGAACAGGATAGAAAAGAGTTTTAATTTCAAACCTCCTTCGGAAAAAGGCTATGATACGGTTGAATCTATAAAGGCAATGCATCAGGGCAAAGTGAAAATATTCTTTGCAATGGGAGGGAATTTTCTATCTGCAACACCCGATACAGAATTCACAGCTGAGGCATTACGAAAGTGTAAGCTTACGGTTCAGGTTTCTACAAAGCTTAACCGCAGCCATCTTGTTCACGGCGAAGAAGCTATAATACTTCCATGTCTCGGAAGAAGTGATAAGGATTTCACGGGCGGATCTGAACAGTTTGTATCCTGTGAGAATTCAACCGGAGTTGTACAGTCATCCAAAGGCGTACTCGATCCTGTATCAGAAGATCTGCTCAGTGAACCAGCCATAGTGTGCGGTCTTGCTAAAGCAACTCTCGGAAATAAAAGCATGATCGGCTGGGATAAATATTCCGAACATTACGATAACATACGTAAAGACATCGAACGAACAATTCCCGGATTTGAAAATTATAATGAACGCATCAGAAAGCCGGGAGGATTTTATCTTCCGCACTGCAACAGGGAAAAAAAATTTGATACGCCTTCCCAAAAAGCCATGTTCAATATTTCAAATTATAAAGATCCTGTGCTTAAGGAAGATGAGCTTGTAATGATGACGATAAGGAGTCATGATCAGTTTAATACAACTATCTACGGACTAGATGACAGGTACCGTGGAATATATAATGAACGGAGAGTTGTGATGATGAACAGGGATGACATTGCTAAACTAAAAATGAAAGACGGTGATATTGTTGATCTTGTTAATTTTGAAGGAGGGAAAGAAAGAGTTGCAAGGAATTTTATCATAGTCGAGTATCCGATACCAGAAGGATGCGTTGCAACATATTTTCCGGAAGCAAATGTGCTTGTTCCGATCACGAGCGTTGCGGAGAAGAGCAATACGCCGGCGTCGAAACAGGTGGTTGTGAAGATAGTATTGAGTAGTGAGTATTAGGTATTAGGTATTAGGTATTATAATTTTTTTCTATTTAAAGAAAAATCCGGATTTTTAAAAATATAAAAAGTGATAAACTGATAATATCAAGTTCTATGAGCCTTGGATCCACCGAAGAGGATTTGAGGTAAAAAATTTATCGAAAAAAATCAGAGTTTTTCACCGCAGTATTTACAATACACCGCATCCTCATCCTGATTATCGGCTCCGCAGCCGCGGCATGCTCGAATTCCTTTAGCCCTGACGGATTTAAAAGCCTGAGTCATTTCCACTGTCACTATTCCCGTCGGAACGGCAATGATACCATAACCAAGTA
Source organism: Ignavibacteriota bacterium (assembly GCA_020437545.1). GTDB lineage: Bacteria > Bacteroidota > Ignavibacteria > Tepidaquicellales > Tepidaquicellaceae > JAGPCH01. The sequence continues at coordinate 6,720 of JAGQWH010000125.1, read as the reverse complement.
ACATGATTATAACGGATACAAACTGTCCGAGTATTGTCTGAGGAGTAATGTCTCCATAGCCGACAGTTGTCAAAGTCACAATAGCCCAGTAGATACTTTTCGGGATACTGGTAAATCCGTTTTCCTCACCCTCAATAAGATACATAAGTGAGCCAAGTATGGTAACTATCGTCATTACAGTGAAAATGAAAATTGTGATCTTTCTCCTGCTTGCTTTCAATGCCTGTAACAGCAGTCTGCTTTCACCGACATACTGAACAAGTTTCAGCACTCTGAATATTCTGAGTATCCGAAGCAAACGAATGACCACCAGATATTGTCCGCCGGGATAAAACAGACTTATGTATGATGGGAGTATGGCAAGCAGATCTACAATCCCAAAAAAACTTCCTGCATACGATAACGGTCTTATGACAGACACCAATCTGAGAATGTATTCAATAGTAAAAAGAATTGTAAAAACCCATTCGGCATAAATTAGAGCTTCACCGTAATCCAGTCGGATAGCCTGCACACTGTCAAGCATTACGGCCAGCACACTCAGAATTATGCAGATGATAAGTATTATATCAAACCATTTGCCCGATGGAGTATCAGCTTCAAAGATCACTTCATGGATCTTATGTCTCCATGGAGTTTGCGGACTTTCGGATTTATAATCTTTCATTAAAAAATCGTTTTCTTATGTAATGTTCAATTTGCATTTAACGGATAGACCCATTCAACGTCTGATCCCGGTGTTTTATCTGCCGGTATTACATTACCTGAAGTTTCAATATCTTTCCATTGAAGCCGGCCGTTTACTCCATAAGGAATAAAACTTATTGTTCCATTTGAAGGAGAAACTTTTATTTCAAAAAAGCTCTGAAAGAACGGTGAATTATTATAATCAAAAGCAGCAGACAGAAACTCTGCATTAAAGGGCCAGCCGCCTAGATTCTTTGTCCAGTACCATGCGGGTTCTTTGAGAATATTGTTATTAGCTTCTATCTTATTTATTAGCGGATCGGTAGCCGGATAATGAGCCCATTCTTTTTCGGGCATTTCATCTGCCGGTTTGAGCGCTGCGCCAATGCTCAGATAAGCTCCGCCTCCGCCGTTAACAAAATGGTACATTACTGATGCAGGATCATTTCCGAATCCGCGTTCCACATAATATTCCAGATCATGTGTATCGCCTCCCATTACCAGATTGACCTTATGATCTCTGAGAAGCTGATGAATAGCCTGAAAATCCGGATTAAGATCTCCCTGATATTCCCCGATAGCATATAAAGGATGTCCGATCAGCACCATGATATATTTTCCTTTCGAAGCTTCAAGCGCGTCCTTCAGCCATTTCATCTGATCTTCATCGATCTTTCTGACTACTCCTGTTTCTATTGTAATGAACGCAAACTTTTCAGTCTGAATCTGAAAATACGGGGATCTCTGAAATCCTACAGGTACTTTATAATTCTCTTTAAGTCTAGCAGCTTCATTTATCAGACCGTTAATATGCTCAGGGGTAGAGGCTGACAATTTCAGATCAGAATTTACGCGTGCAGTCATGGCGTCATAAGCAGCTTTGGGTTCGAAGAATGTAGCCGTGAATCCTTCAAGAGCATCATACCAGTCATGATTTCCTGGAATAGCATATACGGGTTTATACACTCCTTTCATCGGAAGCCAGAATTTATTCTCATAATCTTTCATCTCACCTGAGGGATAGATAATGTCGGTTGAGATTACAAGAAATTTAACTTCGGGTTTTTCTGAAACTATCTGTATCTGATCTTTAAGTACAAGCTGAGAAGCATCTCCTTCACCCGGATCTCCGATTACAATAAAAGAAAAATCAGAATTATCCGATACACCTTCAGGATATATTCTGAATGCATCCGGACCGGGCGGTTCGTTTGCCGATCGTGTAATTGCCATTCTCCAGTTATCTGTTCTCGAAGCAGCCCAGCTGTCCCATATACCTGCAGCCCAGTTCTCAGTATCAAAATACCAGCTCATTCCGAAAACGGGAATTATAGCAGCAAGGATCGCAGCATACGGAAGTCCTGTCTGCATTCCTGTCATGAATGCGGATTTGAATGAATAGCCGGCATTCCTTATTCTTATCGAAACTCTTAATCTGTATTCAAGATATCTGTTGACAAAATTTCTCAGACCATACTTTTTTCTTTCATCTGCAGGAACCTTATCCACCCAGATCCAAAGCTTTCTTATAATGGGTCCGGTTATTTTTTTGAACATCGCTCTTAATGGTGTAATGATACCGAATGTAATTATCAGCGCAACTACAATATCGCCGAAAAGCGCAACACCCGGAGACAATAATCCCAGTGATGTCTTATCAAATCCCATCCTGCCAAGATGAATAATAAAAAGCAGTATAAGAAACAGAATGATCCATGATTTATCAGCGGGGTATCTCGCTGTTTCCTCAGCCCGGATTTTTTTAACTGCATTATTTACTGATTCGGTATCCGGCAGCCCAAGACTTTTTATAACATCTTCTCCGCTTGTTTCGAACTTACCTTCTTTAGCATGAAAAATGCCAATCGCTGTTCCGAATATTCTCCAGGCACCGGTTATTGCAATGATCCACTCTGTTCCGAACCTGTTAGCAAAAATAATTACAGCAATGACAGAAATATTACCGATCATTGCGAGTATCTGAAAAATATATTTTTCACTTCTTTTAAAATTTCTGAAAGCCTCTATGCCATATCTTATCCCGTCTATTAAGAATGAAATTCCGATAAAAATAACGAGAGCCTTTCCGATTATGTTTGAGGCATTTATAAGAAGAATTCCGAAAATGATTGTAATAGCCGAACTGAACCATGCTGACTTTCTGTCTTCCGCAGATGCTCTTCTGAATCCGTGTAAAATTTCTATTAATGCAGTAAAAACAAGCAGCATACCAACTCTTGGCTCGACAGGACTATCAGGCCATACCGGAGAAATTGAGGAAAGTATTCCAAGTATTATTGTTATTGCTATGAAAACATTTTTCAGAAATGTTCCGGAAGTATTATGCTTAATCATAAAATTAAAATATTTTAAAATTGATCATTATTTTTCCTTACAAAAATTTTCGTTTTTTTCACAAAAATAATTTAACAAAATATACTAGTAATTTATTGTATAAAACTTTTACTAATAGAATTATTATATTTAAAAACATAATTACCATAAAAACCGTATCTGAAAATAAATTTTTGATAAATATTATGAAAAAAATAAATACACCTCTTATTTTTATAATAGTAATTTCTCTTCTGATAATTTTTTCAATCTTTAATGTAGATCCGGGAAGTACAGATGCAACAGCTTCAGGTGATTCGGTTTTGTATATGGATGTTTCAACTTTGAATCTTCCTGTTTCGGCAGTATCCGGTCCGGGAATGGATGTTGAAGCGGCTGATTTTGACATGGACGGAGATCTTGACATTGTTATCGCCAGAGAGTTTGCTCCTAATGTCCTTTTGCTCAATCAGGGAAATGGTGTCTTTATAAACGGCACACAGGGAAGACTGCCGCAGTTCAACTATGACAGTGAAGATATCGGAATTGCGGATTTTGATCAGGACGGAGATCCCGATCTGATCTTTGCAAGTGAAGATAATGCTGTTCATGAATTTTATCTCAATGACGGGAATGGAGTTTTTACCTTAAGACAAAACATTCTTCCAAACAGTATCTCAAACGGACTACTTGTCATTGATCTCAATAATGACAATTATCCTGATCTGATATTCGGAAATTCCGGTCCCGGAAATCCGGCAACTCCTGCAGAAGCAAGAGTATTGATCAACAATAAGGATCTATCTTTCGGAGATGAAACTGCTTTAAGATTACCCGCCGGTCTGCTGATGGTTCCGCAGGATATCAAAAAAACTGATATAGATAACGACGGTGATCAGGATCTGATATTCGGAAATGAAACCGGAAACAGGATACTTATTAATAACGGTTCAGGAGTCTTTACTGATGAAACTTTACAACGTCTGCCGCTGCCTGGTAATGAAGAGACGAGAAAGGTCACATTGGAAGATATAGATAATGACGGTGACCTTGATATGTTCTTTGCAAATGTACAATTCAGATCCGGAATGAATCCTCAGAACCGTCTTCTTATAAATAATGACTCGGGATATTTTACGGATGAGACAAGTACAAGACTTCCTGTTGATAATGAGCATACAACTGAAGGTGTATTTCTTGATGTTGATCTTGATAATGATCCTGATCTTATAACTTCGAATGTATTTGTTAACAGACCGGTAAAAGTTTTTTTAAACAATGGTCAGGGAGTTTTTGAAGAAAGAACCTCTTCAATATTTCCGCCCGGAGTTGTAGCAGAAGGTCTTGGCATTATCACCGAAGATCTTAACAATGATGATCTGAAGGATATTTATATTGTTCACAGAAGAACCTCCCAGTCACTCGGAAATGACAGACTTCTGCTCAGGATCGACACCGGAACAGTTGGCATTGGTTATTTCAATACAAGCAGTTCTATCCCTGATAATGCAAGTCTGTTTCAGAATTATCCGAATCCTTTTAATCCAAGTACAAATCTGGGATTTGGAATTTCGGAATTCGGATATGTATCATTAAAAGTATATGATGTGCTCGGAAATGAGGTCTCTACTTTAGTTAATCAAAACCTCTCTCCGGGAAATTATAACTATCAATTATCAACCGTCAATTATCAACTATCAGGCGGAATTTATTTTTATACTCTGAAAGTAAATGGAGTTTTAGTTGATACAAAGCGTATGGTTTTGTTAAAGTGATTACCCGGTTCACTCTATAAATCTGTAGCAACCTTATAAGTCGGGTCTTCCATAATATTCACATCGATCACTTTATCTGCATTTTTTAACAGCTGCCTGCAGTCCGGGCTAAGATGCCTCAGATGCAGTTTCTTATTTACTTTTGCATAACGCTCCGTGATCTTGTTAACTGCATCAATGGCGCTCATGTCAGCAATTTTACTTTCCCTGAAATCTATAATAACTTCATCAGGATCATTATGCACATCAAACTTTTCGGCAAAAGCAGTTGTAGATCCGAAGAAAAGCGGTCCGTATATTTCGTAATGTTTAATACCTTCTTCATCAATATATTTTCTTGCGCGGATCCTCTTAGCGCTTTCCCATGCAAATACCAGAGCTGAAATTATCACACCAATTAATACAGCAAGCGCAAGATTATGAAGAAGTACAGTGATCACTATTACAACTATACCTACAAAGATATCATGCTTCGGCATTTTATTTACCATTCTGATGCTGATCCACTCAAATGTTCCGATCGCAACCATTATCATAAGTCCGGTAAGAGCAGCCATCGGTACATTTTCAATCAGGCTGCTTCCAAACATTACAAATACAAGAAGCATGACTGAGGCAACAATCCCGGAAACTCTTGCCCGAGCTCCGTTGGAAATATTAATAAGACTCTGACCGATCATTGCGCAACCGCCCATTCCGGAAAAGAAACCTGTTGTAATATTTGCAAGTCCCTGCGCAACTGCCTCTTTATTGCTGCGTCCTCTTGTCTCTGTGATCTCGTCTATTAAATTCAAAGTCAATAAACTTTCAATCAATCCAACGCCGGCGACAATAAATGCAAAAGGAAAAATTATTTCAAAAGTCTCAAGTGTGAACGGAAGTTCAGGAATATGGAATGGCGGAAACCCTCCTTTTATGGAAGCTATATCTCCTACTGTAGATGTATCAATATTAAATAATGCAACTACTCCGAATATTATAAGTATTGCAGCAAGCGATGACGGTACAGCTTTAGTAAGTTTTGGCAGTCCCCAAATTATAAGCATTGTAAGCAAAACCAGTCCGAGCATTATAAAAAGAGGAACGCCCGAAAGCCATGTATCTGTTCCTTCAACTTTGAACTGAGCCATCTGAGACATGAAGATAACTATAGCAAGTCCGTTTACAAAACCAAACATGACCGGCTGAGGAACAAGTCTTATGAATTTCCCAAGCCGTAAAAATCCCGCTGCCATCTGTATCAGTCCGGCAAGTATAACAGTTGCAAAGATGTATTCAACTCCGTGCATTTTTGCCAAAGCAACTATCACTACTGCCACAGCGCCTGTTGCACCGGAGATCATTCCCGGTCTTCCTCCGAAAACGGATGTGACAAAACCAATTGTAACTGCTGCATAAAGTCCTGTCAACGGAGACAATCCTGCAATCAGAGCAAATGCGATTGCCTCCGGAACAAGCGCAAGCGCCACAGTCAGTCCGGACAGAACTTCTGTCTTATAATTTATTTTCTGACCGAAATCAAATATGTTTAGATATCTTTGCATTTATTAATTGTGTTATCCGCCGCGGCGGAGTGTTAATTGTGTTAAAAATTTGAAGTATTATATTCAAATGAAATGTAAGAACTAAAATTACTTAAAGGGAAGAAAGTATAAAGAGAAATGAAATAATTAATTGTTTAAAATATATGAATCTTGTTTTTGGCTTAATGATCTGATCCCTGATTCCTGTATTCCTAATCCCTGATTTTACAAGTGAAGAAAATATCTAATCTGGTAAGGTTAATAAAGGCAATAGTTTTAAGGGTTTAGGGTTAAAAGACAACTCTGTCCAAAACGTTTTATAATATTATAGAATAAATTTCAACTATACTCAGATTTACCTTCTTTCTTTTGAACGATCAAAAGAAAGAAGCAAAGAAAAA
>JAGQWH010000124.1 GCA_020437545.1 Ignavibacteriota bacterium | reverse complement strand
TATGGAGTGTATGGAGTGTATGGAGTGTATGGAGTGTATGGAGTGTATGGAGTGTATGGAGTGTATGGAGTGTATGGAGTGTATGGCTCTTATGGAGTGTATGGCTCTTATGGAGTGTATGGAGTTTTTGGGTTTAGTATTTTTATTCGAGTATTATAAGTGAGTTGAGTCGGTGTAGTAATTTATATATTTTGGTATCAGACAAATTTAAATAATTAAAAAAGTAAATGTTCAGAATATTTTCTTTAATATTAATTACGGTTATTTTATTAACATCTCAGATTATATATCCTCAAACAAAGGATGAGAAAATATCAAAAGGGATTGATTATATTTATCATATTAAATTTGATTCTGCGCAAATGGTATTCAATGAAATAGTTGCAACAAATCCCAAAGATCCGGCAGGATATTTTTTTCTTGCAATGGTAGACTGGTGGAGGATAAATCTGAATAAGGAAAACGATTCTCTTGATAAGATCTTCTTTAAGAAAGCGGAAAAAGTTGTGGAAATAGCAGATGAGAGACTTGACAATAATGACAGGGATGATGAAGCAATGTTTTATAAAGGCGGTGCTCTGGGATACAGCGGGCTTGTAAACAGTCTTCGTGAAAACTGGCTTAAAGCTGCCGAACAGGGAAAGGAAGCGCTGAATCTTCTTCAGGAGGCTTTTGAGATCAATCCCGGAAATAAAGATGTGATCTTTGGTATCGGAATGTATAATTATTTTGCTGAATATGTTCCGGATAAATATCCTGTAGTAAAACCATTGATGCTTATCTTTCCAAAAGGTGATAAGAATAAAGGACTGATGCAGATCAAAGAGAGTTCACAGGATTCTAAATACACTAAAGCTGAAGCAAAATACGTACTTGCTTATTTGAATCTTGTATATGAGAAAAATTATACTGAAGCAGAGATTTATTCAAAGATGCTTAATGAAGAATTTCCCGAAAACCCCATATTTGAAAAATATCTTTATAACAGTTATAATGGTCTCGGAAAATGGGATATGGCGCTGACAGGATGGAAAAAGATCTTAACGAAAATTGACAGTAATACAATTGGCTATACAACATTGAATCTGAAAAGGGAAGCAAATTATTATACTGCGTTATGTCTGCTCAGACTCAACAGATTCAATGAAGCAGGGGAGTATATAAAAGTTGCCGAGGAAATTACAAAGATACTTGACAAGGAAAATGAATATGCTTTTTCAGCATTCATTTATCTTATCTCAGGAATGTATAATGATTTTCAGGGTAACAGGGCATCAGCGGAAAATTATTATGAGAAAGTTCTTCAAATGCCTAATTTTCAGAATTCACATTCGGAGGCAGAGAAGTTTTTGAAGGAAGCCTATAAATAGTATTGAGTATTGGGTATTGAGTATTTTTGTAAAAATTGTTTTGTTATGGAGGTAAAATTGCCAAAACAAAATTATCCGAATTAGTTTTAGTAATCAGAAGATCCTGCAGATCAACAATATTGTCTCCGTTAATATCAGTATTAACATTCCCGGTAATAAAATTCTGAAAATCATTATGGATCTTAATCAGATCCGTTCCGTCAATCTGCCTGTTCTGATCCACATCACCGCTGTAAATACAATATTCTGATCCCTTTAAAATAAGATTGTTTCCAAATACCTTTGACGGTGTTACAGAATAGTCTGATGTGTTTGTAAACCATTCTCCCTGTCCGTTGCAGTTATTCCGATTGATCGTATCAATTCCCCATGTTTCAAGTGAATTCAAATGTTTCATAACAGTATAATAAACTCCTGACAATGCATTGGGGAAATAGAATGTGCCGAAAAGATCAATGGTATCTATAACACCTTTGGAAGAATCAATCAATGAGTAAGGAGGGGAAATGTCTCTGAGATAAAGTCTGATACTGTCCTTTCTGTTGTAAGTGTCCGTTACTGAATTATATAATCCTTCCTCAAGTAACCTGAGTTGTAAAACTGTTCCGCAATACTGAAAGAAGCCGCATTCAATTTTATTAGATTCAGGATCTGATATTTTTGTAACTTCAGACTCAACATAAGCAAATATATTAGTTGACTGGTTCACAGGTGAATTTTTCCATCCGGGATTTATGAAAAATTCAGTTCCGAGATGAACATTCCTGAATTTCATACTTGATGCCGAAGTTCTTAACTTCACTTTGGCGATCAATTTTCCCGGAAAAAGATTTGAGATCAGATAACCGTTTCCGGATCCGGGAAATGTGTTGAGACCGAGTTTCAGGACAACAGGAAATCCCTGACTTGAAATGATCTCAGGGTTCACCGGAACTAAGTCAGAAGGTAAATCCGAATCAGTAATCTCAACGGTAAGAACACCGCCGTTAGCTATATCCGGATTAAAATATAGAAAATATTCACCGCCGGCATATTCAAGAACAGTTGCATTTGCGCTTTGCAGCCTTATTTCAAAAGTTAATTCATTATTTGGAAACAGTTCAAAATTTTTTGCTGTGAGAACATATTCAGGGATCCCGGAAAAAATATATCCATAAGGAAAGAAATAAATCAGAAACAATAAAAAACAGAATTGTTTTTTCATGACGTAATTTATTTATTTGTTGGAGAAAAATTTTCTATTATTCTTATTTTCAGAATATGGAATAAATTGATTCATGAATAAATGCAAATTTGAATTTCAGAAAATAAATAAAATTAATGAATTAAATTCCTGTTTTTATAAAATTTTGTAAAAAATCAAAAAAACGCTAAAATTAATCTAAAAATAAACAAGAGTCGAACTATTTACTTCAAATACCGGTCCAAGAAACTACCCAATACCCAATACTCAATACTCATACTCAATACTTTTAAATAAAAAAGATTCATTGTAATAAAAAATCAGAATCCTTATATTTACAAAAATTTAAAAGAAAAGAGGTAATAAAAATTGTTAAAAGTAATAATTCAGGAAGGCGAATCAATAGATAAAGCCATCAAAAGATTCAAGAAAAAATATGAGAAGTCAGGATTATTAAAAGAATTCAGACGAAGAATGTTTTACACAAAGCCTTCAGTAGAAAAGAAAATGGATAAGGAACGGGCTGTGAGAAAGAATAAGAGAATATTAGCAGAAGAAAACCTTTAAATTATTACTAAATAATTTTCTAAACCCATTGGCATAAGGCTCAATGGGTTTTTTTAATTTTTTTGAATCTGTAAATATTGAATATTTATTTTATTATAAACAAAAATTAAAAATAAATTCCTGATAAAAATTTGTCAAAAAAAACTCAACCCAAATTAAAAGAGTACATATCCGAAGATAAAATTTCCAAAAGAATCAACAAACTGGCGAATAAATTAAATAAAGATTACAGAGACAAGAATCCTATTTTCATCGGAATTCTGAACGGTTCATTTATATTCTTGGCAGATCTGATTCGTGAAATAAAAATTGACTGCGAAATAGATTTTCTGAAACTTTCCAGCTACGGTGACGAAAAAATATCCTCCGGGAACGTTACACTTCTCAAGGATCTGAACTGTGAGATTGAGAACAGACACATTATCATTGTAGAAGATATCGTGGATTCCGGACTTTCCGTTAATTTCATAAAAAATCTGATCGAAGAACATAAACCGGCATCACTGAGGTTTGTTACTTTGCTCTTTAAGAAAGACATATCAAAGTTAACTTTTAAAATAGATTATATCGGATTTAAAATTGATAATAAATTTGTAGTAGGCTACGGATTGGATTTTGCACAGAAATACAGGAATTTAAAAGCAATAAAGGTGTTAAAGAGTACAAATTAAACGAAAATTTATGAGCACTAAAAACCAAAAAAAGAATACAAACAATAACAATAATAACGGTAATAATGATGACTTCAACTGGAACAGAGTGTTTAAAATTGTTTTAGGTTGGAGTGCTATATTGATCGGATTCTTTCTGATCATGATTTATACAAAAGGAACTGATGGAAAATTTTCGGAATTAAAATATGACCAGTATCTGAATTTTCTTAATGAGAAAAAGATAGAGAGCGCTGTTATTAAGAAGTCCGAAAATAACTATGAGTTCTTTGGAAAACTGAAAGCTCCTGAATCAGTAAAATTCGGAGACAGGACAGTCACAATAGATAAATTCTCAGTATTACTTCCATATACAAATATCGATGATCAGGTAGTAAATACCTGGACGGAAAGCGGCATACAGTTCAGCATAGAAAAAGATGACGGCGGCTGGATGGCTCCTTTGATAGGAGCACTGCCTTGGATACTTATCATAGTATTCTGGATCTTTATTATGAGAAGAATGCAGTCAGGCGGCGGCGGATCCAAGAACATATTTTCTTTCGGAAAATCCAAAGCAAAACTTCTGAGTGAAACTGCAACAAAAGTTACTTTTCAGGATGTTGCCGGAGCTGATGAAGCTAAAGAAGAACTTTCGGAAATTATAGAATTTTTAAAAACCCCAACAAAATTTCAGAAGCTCGGCGGAAAGATCCCTAGAGGTGTTTTATTACTGGGTCCTCCGGGAACAGGTAAGACCTTACTCGCAAGAGCCGTAGCAGGTGAAGCAGGCGTTCCTTTCTTTTCTATCAGCGGAGCGGACTTTGTTGAAATGTTTGTAGGTGTAGGTGCATCAAGAGTAAGAGATCTTTTCGAACAGGGAAAGAAGAATGCTCCTTGCATAATATTTATTGATGAGATCGATGCAGTAGGAAGACACAGAGGCGCAGGAGTAGGCGGCGGACATGATGAGAGAGAGCAGACATTGAATCAGCTATTGATTGAGATGGATGGATTCGAACAGAATAACGGAGTAATAATTATCGCAGCAACTAACCGGCCTGACATTCTTGATCCGGCGTTATTAAGACCGGGAAGATTTGACAGACAGGTAGTAGTTGACAGACCTGATGTAAAAGGAAGAGAGGGAATTCTGAAAGTTCATACCAGACGAACTCCATTATCAAAAGATGTAGTTATTGATGTACTTGCAAAAGGCACACCCGGATTTTCCGGAGCTGACATTGCTAATTTAGTAAATGAGGCTGCTTTGCTTGCAGCAAGAAGAAATTCCGATAATGTGACGATGAGAGATTTTGAAGAAGCAAAGGATAAAGTGATCATGGGAACGGCGAGAAAGAGTCTTATAATTTCAGACAGGGAAAAGAAGACCACTGCATATCATGAAAGCGGACACGTTATAGTTGCGAAGATGATCCCGGAAGCAGATCCTGTTCATAAAGTAACGATCATTCCGCGAGGAAGAGCGCTGGGCGTAACTACTTATCTTCCTATGGATGAAAAGCATACTTATTCAAAAGAATATCTTGAAGCAATGATCACTTATGCTATGGGAGGAAGAGCTGCCGAAAAAATGATATTCAATGAATACACAACCGGTGCAAGTAATGATATCGAAAGAGCTACTTCAATGGCAAGAAAGATGGTCTGTGAATTTGGAATGAGTGAAAAACTCGGACCGATCGCTTACGGACAAAAGCAGGAAGAGATATTCCTCGGAAGAGAGATATCGCAGCACAGAGATTACAGCGAAACTACACAAGTGATGATTGATGATGAAGTTAAGAAGATTGTAAATGCAGGAATGGAAAAAGCCGAAAGACTGCTTAATGAAAATTCTGAAATACTTCACAAAATGTCGGAAGCATTGCTCGAAAGAGAAATTCTGGATTCAGTTGAGATAGATATGCTTATGAAAGGAGAGGAATTACCTCCGTTTGAAAAAATAGTAAAGGAAGATGTCGAATCCAAAGCTGAAGTAAGCAAGGGAAAAGAAGCAAAGAAAAAAGATGAAGGATTTGCCGGTGATGTAGCTCTGGCAAATTAAAAATTAATTATATTACCATAAAAAAGCGAGCGTTCAACTCGCTTTTTTTTTGAGCCGTGGAAGATACTGTAAATAAGATCAGCATAAAAAACGAACTCTTAAGAAAGAGTATTCATTTGTCTTCATCGATAGTTCCTTTTTTATATTACTTTGTCGAAAGGGAATTTGCTATTTATGTTTTATCTGCAGCATGCATTCTTTTGATAATGCTTGATATACTGAGAGCTAAATCAGATGCGGTAGGTAATTTGTATCTGAAATTCATGGGACCGATATTAAGAGGACATGAGATCGAGAAAAATAATTCGTTCTTTACAGGCGGGACATACATTACCATTTCATTTTTGCTTTGTGTAATCTTGTTTCCAAAGCCGCTTGCAATTACTTCAATGTTCATTGTAATTTTCTGTGATTCGATGGCAGCCCTGGTTGGTAAAAGTAAAGGCAGACATTTCATAGCAAACAAAACTTTCGAAGGCAGTCTGGCTTTTTTAATAACGGGAATAATTATAATACTTCTTACGCCTAAGATCTCTGATTCTGTATGTGAATATTATATTGGAATGGTTGCAGTGTTTTTAAGTGCGGTGTTTGAGCTTGTTCCTGTAAGAATTGATGATAACATTTCAATACCCTTATTCTTTGGTTTGATCTATCTATTGCTTTACAATATATTTTTATAAAAATTAAATTTAATTAAATGTCATTTCGCTGCGGAATTGTAGGACTTCCAAATGTAGGCAAGTCAACTTTGTTTAATGCTTTAACTTCTTCACAAAACGCTGAAGCCGCTAATTATCCTTTTTGTACTATTGATCCGAATGTCGGAACAGTGATAGTTCCTGATGAACGTCTGGAGAAACTCACGGAACTAAATAATCCAAGAAAGATCATACCGGCAACTATAGAATTCGTTGACATAGCCGGACTCGTAAAAGGCGCATCAAAAGGGGAGGGACTCGGTAATCAGTTCCTGTCACATATAAGAGAAGTAGATGCTATCATTCATATTGTAAGATGTTTTGAAAACGAAAATATTGTTCACGTAGAAGGAAAGATAGACCCGAAATCTGATATTGAGATAATCGAAACAGAACTCATACTCAAAGATATCGACACCATTGACAAAAGACTCGAACGTTCCGGGAAAATGATAAAGTCCGGTGATAAAAGAATAAAACTTGAGATAGAAACCCTTAATGCTCTGAAAGAACATCTCGCAACTTCAAGACTTGCAAAATATTTTACGGAAGGTCTCAGTGATGAGCAGAAGGACATAATGCGTGAACTGCATCTTCTTACGGATAAACCTTTTCTGTATGTTGCTAATGTTGATGATAAAGATCTGAAAGGTAATGCTTATTCAGATATGGTAAAAGAAATTGCCGAAAAGGAGAAAGCTGAGTTTTTGATATTGTCTGTTCAGATCGAATCCGAGATCTCACAGCTCGAATCGAAAGAGGAGAAGACTGAATTCCTACAAGGCATGGGACTTGATCTCTCAGGACTTGACCGTCTTATCAATAAAGGATATGAGTTACTTGATCTCATAACATTCTTTACGGCAGGGGAGAAGGAAGTTCATGCCTGGACAATCCCGGTCGGATACAAAGCTCCGCAGGCAGCAGGAGAGATCCATACTGACTTCGAACACGGATTCATAAGAGCTGAGATCATCAAATATAAAGACATGGTGGAATTAAAGACAGAAGCTGCCGTTAAGGAAAAAGGTCTGCTCAGGGTTGAAGGTAAGGAATATGTAATGGAAGACGGGGATATTGTGCATTTTAGATTTAATGTATAGATAATTTGGGAATTGGAATTTCCTCCGCAGAGGCTGATTAGGATTTTTATGATTATTAATATTCCCATGGATTTGCTCAAAACTCCACCAAGGGAAATAAAACTCTCTAAACTCCGCCGCGGCGTACTATATACTCTTTATACTCAATACACTCCACACTCCGCCGCGGCGGACCACACACTCCACACACTCTATACACTTTATACACTCTATAAACTCTATACACTCCACACACTCCATACTCTATAAACTTTTTACTTTCTCCAGCAGCCAGTCTTTGTTTGGAAGGAAATTCTCTTTTGAGATGTTTTTTTTAAGAATTCCTGACTCAGCTTTTTTATTCTTATCTCTGATTGCTACAATCTTATTCAGAAATTTATAGAATTTTGAATAGAGAATCTTTCTTTCATCGGGTATTAATTTATTGTTATTTAGAAAATGCCGAAAATTTTCAAGTGAAGAAATCAGTGTGTCTTCATAACCTAATTCATACAGCAGTTGCAGATAAAGTATCTTTGTATTAATTTTCATATAAACTTCATCAAATTTAATTTTTGAGATCAAGTCAAGTGAAGATTCAAAATTTTTTACACTAAATTCATACTTTGCCATACCATAAAAGTAGTAATTATTTCTGAATTTCTTATTGAGCCCGGATCTGTATTTATTTATAAAATTTCTTGTCCATTCAAATTCCTTAAGGGTTAAACCGGCTAAGACAACATTTCTGTAAAACAAAGGAGACATTGTATTGTCATTCATCAGATAGGTTTTATCATTCAGCTCATTTTTATAAAGTTCAAATCGCTCCATTTCAAACTCTTTAATTCCTTCTGTGATTCTTTCAGTACAATACGCTTCCATGTGTACATAAGCCCCAATCAGATCATAAATGTTCAGATCTTTTTTAGTTGAACTTAACAGATCCTTTAGCTGAAAATAATATGTTTCATGTCCTTTATCGAGTTTCATTTTTATAAGATAATAATACATTCTTATCACCGGTATATCTGCGTAATCTTCGGGTTTTATTTTATTTATGAGCTCACCAAAAGAAGCTGTACGGAATTTTTTATTTACTAATTTTTGAAGGTTAATAGAATTCAGATACATTATCATGGATTTGAGCAGGTAATAATTTGTAAAATCTTCAAAGACATTTTCCCAGTCTGACTGCAAAATGATCTTATCAAGATATGCATAGTTAGAAGCGTAGCGAAAATAAGTCATCTGATTCTGTATCCGGAATTTATAATAAAAATAATCTTCTGAGTCGAATACACTCTTATCAAGACTTTTGAAAGCTGAAGTTATGCTTTTTTCCAGAAGTTTGATTTGATTTCTTTCAAAAAGAGCATTCCCGAGTTGAAGTGAGTATTCTGTTTCATTTGATTCAAGTTTCTGAATAACTATGAATTTTTCGGTAAGTTCTGTTAGATAGTGTGTCAGCACTCTGAGGGAACTGTCGTTATATTTCTTGCCGGGAAAAAGTCTTTCATATATGTATTCTTTTTCGAAAAACCTGCTATCGAATTCAGGATGAAATTTCACTATTATCTCAAACAGATTAGTGACAGCCTGTCTTTTATTAAAATAAGATGAATTCAGAAATCCCCTGAACTCTTTTAATTCTTTAGCTGAAAAAGTCTTTAACAACTCTGTTAAGTTATTCTTAAACATAAAATATCATTACCTTTTCGTGTAACATATAAATTAAATTTCTTTTAAAAAACTTATTTCATACGGCTTCTTTTTATGAATTCATAATAATAATTGCCGGAATATTGTAACAATTTAAATAACATTTACTTGTCATATGAGATCCGTTAATATATTTTTGGACAACTACAAAAGATATAACAATATATAAAATTTATTATGTCAGTCAATTTAATAACCGGATATGATGAATACATTCTCCACATTTTTTGTAAAAATAATACAAATTTTGTGATCGGCGTTTCAGATAAGACAAGGTTTATTTCAGAAGATCATTACCTGATGGAATCCAAACTGGTATACTTCGAAATTTTCAGTGACAGATTGAAAGCGCTAAGAAGAAAAAATTATTTAACTAAATTGGAATCGCCTAAGAAATTAAGGCTTATTAAAAAAAATAATCCTGATATGCTGAATCTGATTTTTACGATTCCGGAAGCAGAACATTTATTAATCAAATCTTAAAACATAATATGAAAACTCAACTATTATTAATCGCTATTCTGTTCTTTGCGAAAATTTTTAACGCAAATGCCCAGTCTTCTCAGGAATGGGCGCGAATTTATAATGGCTCCGGCAATGGCAATGATCAGGCTGCAGCAATTGTTCAAGATGCTTCGGGAAATATTATTGTTACAGGAAGAGCTGTAAGTACAGGAAATAATAATGACTTTTGTACAATAAAATATAGCTCTGCAGGGATACAACAATGGGCGGTAACTTATAACGGTCCCGGTAATGGATATGATGAAGCAGTAGGCTTGGCAACTGATAATTCGGGAAATATCTATGTTGCCGGATACACATTAAATTCAATTTCCAATTACGACATCGCATTGGTTAAATATAATTCAGACGGGATTCAGCAGTGGGTAAAGATCCTGAGCGGAAGTGGAAATCTTGATGATGTACCATACGCTATCAATTGTGATAATTCCGGAAACATACTTGTAACCGGAAATACTCAGATCACCGGTTTGAATTCAAATTACATAACTTTAAAATATAATGCTGCAGGAGATCTGCTTTGGGAAAGACAATACAATAACCCAATTGACAGAAGTGATATACCGCATTACATTAAAACTGATCAGGCAGGAAATGTATATGTAACCGGGACAAGTATTGCTCAGAATACCGGTTCTGATTTTTTAACTATCAAATATAATTCGAATGGTGACAGTCTTTGGACGGCAAGATACAGCGGAACTACTGAAATAAATGAAATACCACAGGGTCTTGCAGTTGATCAGTCGGGAAATGTATATGTTACCGGATTTTCACGTGGGGCAAGCAACAGCACCGACTTCGCAACAATAAAATATAATCCGGACGGAATCCGGCAATGGGTTGCGATCTATGACACTACAGGTCAGCAGGATATTCCCGAAGATATTGAAGTTGACGGAGACGGTAATGTTTATGTAACAGGAAGGAGCAGAGTCAGCAATTCTTACAATGATATTGCTACTATAAAATACAATACAAATGGAGTCAGACAGTGGATAGCCATTTATGACAATAAGCCGGAGAGCCGTGATGATCAGGGAACAGATCTGATACTCGACGGGCAGGGTAATGTTTATGTAACCGGTTACAGTCAGGAAAGCGGTACTAACAATGATGTTGTAACATTAAAGTATAACTCCTCAGGAGAACAGCAATGGTTAGCACGATATGATGTAACAAATTCTGAAGAAGCTTATGCTATTATTCTGGACAATGCAAACAATGTTTACGTGACAGGTTATCAGTCTTCAGGCGGGTCTGATTTTCTGACAATAAAATATTCGCAATCTGTAGGAATACAACAGTCGTCGATTGAGAGACCGGCGGATTTTAGACTTAATCAGAATTATCCCAACCCCTTTAATCCGGTTACGAATTTGGGATTTGTGATTTCCAAAAATGGTCCGCCGCATCGGATTGTTTCTCTCAAAGTTTATGATATTCAGGGAGAGGAAGTTGCTACGCTTGTAAATGAAGATCTTCCTGCCGGGGAGTACAGGTATGTCTTTGACGGTGCAAACTTATCATCCGGAGTTTACTACTACATACTGGAAGCGGGAAAATTCAGTGAGACAAAGAGTATGTTGCTTTTGAAATAGAATTGCATACAAAAATTATTTATCAAATTTAAACATTTAATAATATGAAAATCACATTAAAAGTTTTTAATTAT
The DNA here is from genome assembly GCA_020437545.1 of Ignavibacteriota bacterium. Taxonomy (GTDB): domain Bacteria; phylum Bacteroidota; class Ignavibacteria; order Tepidaquicellales; family Tepidaquicellaceae; genus JAGPCH01. The sequence goes on along the minus strand of JAGQWH010000124.1, from coordinate 453 downwards.
GTTCGTTCTTCATACCTGGATCAGCAGTGCTGAAACAAGCCGGGACATTCAGTCTTCTTTGGGATTCTTTGATCTTTGATCCGCTGAGGCGGATTGAAAATGAAAATTTGAAATTAAATTAAAAGTGATTATAGTGGAAATCAAATCAATCATATTTATTGTTTTCCTTTTGGGGTGATGTAACTTAAAAGCATGAATAATCAAAAGCAATATACTAAATTTTTGTTTCGAATATTTCAGAGCTATTTAAACAGAGATTGCTTTTTCTTCGGCAAGAAAGGAACTTCGCTATTCAAAGGGTTTGATGTTGGTGACCAAAAAATTTACTTGAACGTATTACTGACATCAATCAATAACGTATAGTTATTTGGAATACCAACTCTGTCCAAAACGTTTTATAGAATTATAGAATAAATTTCAACTATACTCAGATTTACCTTCTTTCTTTTGAAC
>JAGQWH010000123.1 GCA_020437545.1 Ignavibacteriota bacterium | reverse complement strand
TGGTCAGCAAGTTTTTTGGAAAGTTCTGCCCAGGGCCTGATCCAGTTGCAGTAGATCACACCGGGTTTGCTGCCTTCAAGAAGTTTCAGAGCCTTTTTATAAAAAAAAAAGTTTATAAAATCATTGTCGGCTTTTTCAAAATACGGTCTCGGAAGAGAAACATATCCGAAATAAATAACTTTAAGATCGCCCTCCGTAAATGTCTTTGTGTCATTTATTGACGAAAACCATTTGGTTAAATTTGAAATTAACTTAGCGGGATTATAAGAAAGTATTTCTTTAGGCGGAATATATCTGACAGGAACAAGTGTAATGACCTCGCACAATTCTGACAGCGCTTTTACGTGATTATAAATGAACTCGCCTGTAACAGGTTTAAGTTTATTCGGAAAACATTCTGAAATTTCTATTACCGTCATAAGCTCTTTTAAATCATTTGATTTTTTCGGCTACCATAAAATATCCCATTGATGAAAACATTTCGTTTGTCGAGGGAAGCTTGTTTTCCTGTAATTTTTTTCTGAATGTTCTTATGTTTACTTTATAAAAAAGCCATTCAGGAAAATTAACAATATTGTTTATAAGAGTATTCTCTCTTGCGCTTTTCAGCCCGATGGATTTTAAAGCATAAAAAAATATTTTTGTAAGGGAATAATAAAATATATAAAGTCCCGAAGAAAATGTGCCGCCCATCGAAAATGCTGAATTTACCTTGAAATTATTCTCTTCAAGTATTTTTCTCAATCCGTAGTATGTATATCTCCTGTAATCATGAGGCGCTTCGTGAAGAACATAGGTAAACGGAGTCGAAATAATCAAAGAGCCTCCGGGTTTTAAAATTGTGTTAATGTTGCTTATGACTTTCCTGTCGTTCACCGTGTGCTCCAGGACTTCTGTGCACAGAACACAGTCAAACAGATTTAATTCAAAATGCTTGTCAATGTCTTCTGCATAGCACTCAACTTCCACCTTAGCATTTTTATGCAGTGAAAAAGGAACATCACATCCGATCGATGAATCGCAGTATTCATTATAAATATGCGAATAAGGTTTATTCCCGCAGCCAAGATCAAGCAGCTTCCCACCGAGAAAATCCCTGAAATGCCAGATACATTCGAGCAGCAATCCGTTTTTATAATAGCTCTCCGAACCGGAATATCTTAGATAGTATCTGTCGTTCTTTTTATAAAATGAGCTGCTTTCCAATCTGATATTTTAAATTTGGCCGGTAATATTTTTAACAAGTGTTTCTAAAGTATATTTCTTCAGTACAGTCTCTCTTGCTCTCTGCGTTAGCTCTTTCCGCTCATTTTCATTCTTTAAATAATATTCGGTTTTATCTTTCAGCTCTGCTATGGATTTAAAAGTTATTGCTTCATTATCAGTAAAAAGCGAATCAAAATCTTTTTTGTATTCTGAAATTGTGAATATTCCGGAAGCCATGCAGTCAAATACACGGGTTGTAACACCATTTACAATTCCGGAGTTTACTGTGACCGGATAGATCTTCGAACAATTACAGGCAATGTTAACCTCTTTAGAGTTCATGGATTGCTCGGTATATTTTCCTTTTAAAGCAGGGAAGTACCGGAAAAGTTCATGCCATGATCTGTCTCCGAATAATTTCAGATCAAGATATGAAATTGCATTCAGCACAGCCGCTCTTTTAATTCCCCATGAATTCATGTAATAACCGGTTCCGATAAAGATGACATCGCATTTATATTTCCTCAAACTATTTTCATCGGGATCCAAAGGATAAAAGACGGAAGCATCCGTTCCGACAGGAGAAAATATGATCTTTTTAATTCCGAGCATTTTCAGATTATCTATCCACCCGGTATCAGGTGTGATCACTGCATCAGCTTTCATTACATTGAGCACAAAAGTTTTTTTACCCGGCAGCAGATAATTCGGGTCATCACCGAGGAATACAATTATCCTGGTTCCGTTTTTCTTAAAAAGATCTATGGTTGCCGGTAAAACTTTACAGTCATTATAAATAAAAATATGAGAAGGTTTTTCTTCGATATACTTTTTTATAATAGCATCATTAACAACTTTTAAATATTTATCATGAATCAGGTTATCATACTTTCGGGGAAATCTGTGAGAATAACCGTTTAATTTTTTCCAGTTGTTATTATAGAGTTCATGAATATTAAAGTAATTCACATTGAACCCGTTTTTTTTCAGGGCTTCAGCAAAATAAAATTCAAGCGGTCCGAGATTTTGTTCTCCCAGAACCCAGTATAAGTCATGCAGCGTCAGAGTATTCGGCATTTTCAGTTGATTCCTGTTTCCCAATATTTAATAAAATATTTCCCATAGCAAATAATATAGCGCCGGTGGCATTGAAATAAAACATATCGATGCTGAATATGCTCATAAAAGTTATCATCATTACAACACTTATAAGAGATACAAACAATATATAGTCATTTTTTATGAATACCTTGATGTTATCGTAATACTGTTTGATGAAACTTCCAAGTAATACCAGTCCTGAAGCGCCGAAGACAGTTATTAAATTCGGAATACCAAGATCATTTGTAACGAGACTTCTTGAAATGCCTGAAAAGCCTGCGCCGAATACAGGATATTCCCACCAAACACTCAGCATCTGAAGCAATATGTATTCTCTGCCGATAAAGGAAGAGTCAGTTTTATCCGCAAGATCATTTATTGAATTAATTCTCAGTAAAAATATATCGAAGATCTGATTGAAAGTGGATGAGGTATAAAGCAGTACAAATCCGGCAAAAGCTATTGTGCCGATCATTGCGAATAATTTTATCCTGACATTGTATTTCTTTTCATTTCCAAACATTATAAACAATGTTATCACGATCATGAAAAATGCAAAACCAATTATCCATATTCTGCTGAGGGTGATCATCACGGAAAGAACATACATTGCTATCAGCAATAGACCGTAATTTCTTTTTTCCTTAAAAAAGTAATAACATCCGAAAAATAAATTGAAGGGCAGAAGATATGTGATCCTTGACCAAATGTATCCTGTCTTTATGCCTCCAAACTCTACAGAGAAAGGATCTTCACCATAGAACATGCTGTTGCTTTCAAAAAGTCTTACGGGTATTCTTTTCTGCATAATATACTCATAGATCTGAACTCCCAGAAATACAAAGACCATGACAGTTATTACTTTTTCAAAAAAATTAAACTCTGTCATGTCAATAATTGTGACAACGAAATAGGGAAGCAGAAGGAAGTTGCCAAGCGGTCGTATAACACTGATAGTATCTTTTATTGAAAATGAATTTATAATGAATGGAATTATAAGAGATATCATGATCAAAACAGCAAATAGTAACACTGAAAACTTATAATTCATCAGTACAAGTTTATCCTTTTTCAGAAATATAACAATAATAACTGCGAGCCAGAATATATCCATAAAGTAAATCGTCCCGACACCTCCGAAATCTCCTATCTCCAGATTCGGATTCACGTAAACAATTTCTCCGAAATTTGTCATGACCATCAGTACCGTTACTATTCCACTCCTGTAATCAAACAATAAAATTACAAGCGCCACGGTCATAAGCACATATATTAATATGGACATTTACTTTTGCTTTTTTTTATATTCTGAAAAAGTAATACACAAAATGATATTGTCATGATATTTGCCGCTTTTGAATAATGCTTCTCTGATCCTTCCGGTAATCTTAAAACCGGCGCTTTGAAGAGCTTTTAGACTCTTTTCATTGTATTCACCTGCGCGGGCATAGATACAATTAACGTTTAGACTTTCAAATAAATATTTAATGACCATTTCATATGACCTGGCTGCCAGACCTTTACCTCTGAATTTTTTAAAAATATCAACTCCTACTTCCGTGTTTCTGTTTGTTACATCAAAATTCTGCAGTCTCCAGATGCCGATAATATTGGATGGATTGCCGAGATAAAGCAAATAAGAAGTATTTGTCCTGCTTCCTGAAATATTTTCCCACCATTTTAACTGCTGATATTCGGTTACAATAAACGGATCACCAAGCATTGTCAATACGGATTCGTCATTATGCTCTTCCCTGATTAAATCAAGATCTGCTCTTTCAATGACCCTGAAACCTATCGTTCCGGTATTTTTCATTTACTTTTCTTAGGTGAGTTTATGTATAAAAATTGCCTTAAAATATAGAAATATTAAAAGGCAATAAAGATAAAAATAGTTCGTAAAGTAACAAATAAAGTTGAAATCAATAGCTGCGGATTTTTACTTTACGATCTGCCACGGCAGACTATGAACTTTTCCTTAGCATTTCCTTTATACCTGCTGCAAAATTAGCCGGATAAAATATTTCATTTAATCTGAAGTTTTCATCCTTTGAAATTTTTGAGAGGTAGACATAACTTATAATAATTGTACCGACTGCAACAAAGGGCAGCACCATTCCCGTCCCGGTAATTCCGAATAAGTTTATGAATATCAGAGAAAAAATCAAAGACAGTACCATAGAGGTGACAGATATTATCAGGATATAATTGTATCTGTTGAAAGCAAGTATCACAAGTCCGCTGAACATTACCATTGGCCAGAGCAAAATGGTTATTGAAAATAGTTTTAGTATCATTGCAGACTCTGAGAATTTCTCCCCGAACATGACAGAGATTATAGTATCAGAGAAGAAATAAGTTAATAGTGAAAGTATAATACCCGTAAAGAGATACATATAAAATATAAGACTGAGTTTGTTTACATTCCTTTCTTCATTTTTCTTGACGCTTTTTAGTAACACAGGCATCAGTGTATAACTTAGTCCCTGTACTACTGTCAGAAGTATAAGATAAATTTTATTGGATGCATTATAATACCCGACTGCCTGTTCATTCAGTATTATACCCGCACTGAGGATAATGAACGAAGATGTAATTCCTTCAGCTTTATTTGCAAGTCCGAGTTTGTATGCTTCTTTAAGAGTTTTTAAATTTTCTTTCAGATTTAAATTTATCCTGATGTGATTTTTTCTGATATAAGGAATGAATAAAAACAGTGATGTAACAGTTGCCTGAATGACAGAGAAAATGATCAATAGTGTTACAGAACTGTAATTCATAAATACAAGAAAGATCAGAGCCGCATATATAAGTTGTCCGGCTAATTCTGAAATCGAATTATAATACAGTTTATTATTTGCCAGATAATAATATCTGATCGCAAAGGTCTGAGTGATAAATGTAAAAGAAAAAATCAGGAGAAGCAGATATTTATCCGAATCGAAAATAAAATATCCGGCTATGAAAAGTACTGAATATGTAAATATTAATGTGAGTATCTGAAGTGAAATGATCTTTCCAATGATCAATTTACTGTCAACTTTTTCACAGAGCTTGTTTGTTCCGTAACTAAGATATCCGAAATCAACAAAAAACCCAAAGTAAGAAAGTATTACAAATAGATATGAATACAATCCGTAACCTTCTGGTCCCAGAGCTCTTGTGATTATAGGGAGCGTCAGAAACCCTATCAGTCTTGATACAGAGTCGACACCTAATTTTGAAATGAAATTAATTATTAATTTCATTTTCCTTTAATTTGATATTTCGATACCAGTTGTTTGCTTCAGCTATACTTTCAAAATCTCCGAGATCAAACCAGTATCCCGTATGAACTATGACACTTTTATTTTCAGTCTCAAAAATATTATTTCCTGATTTACAATCGAGATCATTCTTTATTATGTAAGGCGCAATTACACCCAGATTACTTTCAGGTAATGGACTCTTGTAAACAAATTTATTTGTAACCGGAGAAAATGTACCCATCTCAATAAGCTTCTTTCTGTCATTGATCTCTTTTACTGAAAACAGAAGATCATTATTCTTCTTTTTGAATTCTTCAATAAGCTGATCTGTCTTTATATTGCTGATATTATCACTCGGAACAAGCACTCCGTTTTTCTTAGTACCTGTAACTTCCTTTATATACTCCCATCCCGAAAACATATCCGAAACTTTTTTATCATCCTGAATAATTGTCCTGTGTCCGAGTCCTGACAATTTATTGTTATTTTCAGAATTTGTGAGAATGATAATTTCATTAATAAATTCCGAATCTTCAATTGATGATAATCCAAACTTAAATACCGGTTTATCATAAACGGGTATGAATGATTTTGAAATGTAATCTGTGAGAGAAGAGATCCTTGTGCCTCTGCCACCGCAAAAAAGGACGCCTAAAAATTCTTCCATAATATTTCAGTTCCTTTATTGCTGAATTTAAGATCGAGCGCTATGAAATTCGGATAAAGTTCATATTTGATCTTTTCCTTTATCTTCGGATCATCAGCAAATGCAAGCAAAAAACCGCCGCCACCTGCGCCAAGTACTTTTCCGCCTGTTACGCCTTTGCTTCTTAAAGTATTATAAAGCTGATCTATGAATGGATTTGTCGTGTGATTGTTGGTGGATTTTTTTAACTGCCATCCTTCGTGAAGAAGTTTGCCGATGCTTTTTGTGTTAATGTTTTTTGATTCAACTTCTTTCAGAAATTCAAAAGAAAGATCCCGGAGATCATGAAAATGTTTTCTCTTTTCATCATCCAGAATATTAAGTCCGAGATTGGTTTGAATGGATCTTATCTCTCTTGCCATATTGGTAAATACCAGAAAAAATCTGTCTTCAAGTTTCTTGAGATTCGGATCTGAGACTTTGACTTTTCTTACCTTAACTTTTCCGTTTTCAAAGGTCATCGAATTGAATCCGCCGAATACAGTAGCATACTGATCCTGCCTTCCGCCTAAAGTACCTGCATCGGATTCAAGTTTATATGTGAGTTCGGAATGCTCGGTTTTGTTTTTAATTACTTTATCTCTCAGAGCACTGCAGCCCATTATCAGTCCGCTCATCATAGAGGATGAGGCTCCGAGTCCGCTGCCTGTTGTCATTACATCTGAAGTCAGTATCACTTCGATGCCTTTGAATATCCCGTAATGCTCAAGCGCTGTCCGGGAGTAATTATGCTTTATCCTGCTGGTAATGGATTCGGTCTCTATTTCTGCGTGATGAACTCTCACATTTGAATCAAACATATCTTTTATCGATACATAATTATACATATCAATAGTTGAAGAAACTACATGTCCCTTTTCACCCTGTGAGTAAAATGATTCGAGATCGGTTCCGCCGCCGGCAAAACTCACTCTTAGCGGTGATCTAAGATATACCTGTCTTTTATTGAACAGCATTAAATTTTCCCTTCGAGTAAATATTGAATGTATTTTATTGTGCCTTCTTCTACAGTTACTTCCGGTACAAATCCAAGTTTTTCCTTTATAAGATCAATTGATGAACAGCGTCTTTTTACAAGATGTGGATCAGAATCTACATGTCTGACTTTAGCTTTTTTCCCGAGATGCTTTTCTATGAGCATTAAAACTTCCTTCAGTGATGTTTCTATTCCGGTGCCTACATTAAAGTGTTCATTCTTAACTTCCTCATTAAACATAGCAAGTACATTAGCTCTTGCAGCATCGGAAGAGTGAACAAGATCAAGTGTCTGCTCACCGTCTCCGTACATTATTATCTCTTCATCATTGTGAATAGCATGTATCCATTTCTGGAATACCTGTGTGTAAAATGCGCCGAGTCCCTGACGCTCACTGTAAATATTGAAATATCTGAATCCGACATAAGGAACATTATTCGAATAAGCCCATGATTTCATAAGTGCCTCTTTGGCTATCTTAGTTGCTCCGTATAAAGTCTGATTGTCAAAAGGATGATCTTCCGTGACAGGTACAAATCTTGGGTTTCCGTAAACAGAAGCAGACGAACCGTAAGTAAGTTTCTTTACACCAAATTCACTGCATGCCTGAATAATATTAAATGTACCGGTAATGTTTGTATCTATTGCTTTGTGCGGAAATTTGTTTGAGTCGAGTATCATAAGAGATGCCTGATGTGAAACGTAATCAGGTCTGTGTTTGTCAAAAGCATACTTTACCATTTCATAACTGCCTATGTCAATGGTCTCAAGTCCGATCCTGTTATTTGCAAGATGATCTGATATGTTTCGGTATTTGCCGTTGTAAAAATTATCAACTACTACAACTTCATGACCAAGCGCAAGACACTGATCTGTAATGAATGAGCCGATGTTTCCGGCTCCGCCTGTAATTAATATTTTTGACAATTTTGAGTGATAGTTTAAACTAAAATCTTACTGTGAGCCGATCTGTTCCTGTAAATATGTTCAAGACATTCAGCAGTATATTTAAGATCTTCTTTAGAATATTTTGTACAAAGCGGAATTGATAGAATCCTGTTCATAAGCCATTCTGAATCGGGTAACTTTACATCAGGATATTTATTCTCATAATAAATATTCTTATGCACAGGATAAAAATGAAGATTCGTTCCTATGTTGAATTTTCTGAGCTCCTTCATGAGAATATCCCTGTCAACATCTTCATCCAGTATCTTTATCACATATACATGATTTCCGTATTGCCCTTTATCTGTTTTAAAAACCGGTCTCTGAATCCAGTCGGTATCTTTAAATAATTCATTGTAATATTCAACGAGTTCATTCCGTTTGGCAAGAAGTTCATCTTTTCTTCTCATCTGTGCAAGCCCGAGAGCTGCCTGCATATCTGTCAGATTGAATTTATATCCGGGTACGACACACTGAACGTGCGGACTTGCATTCTCTGCTGAATATCTTTTCCATGAATCTTTCGGCAGACCGTGATAAGACCAGATCCTGCATTGCTCAGCGAGTTCATCATTATTGGTTGTGATCATCCCGCCGTCGCCGGTAGTAAGATTCTTGGTTGCATAAAAGCTGAAGCAGGACATCTCGCCAAATTGTCCGACAGGTTTATTATTATAAGAAGAAAAGACTGCATGCGCTGCATCATAGATCAAAGGGATGTTGTGCTTTTGAGAAAGTTCAGTGAACTTCTCTATATCAACAGGCAATCCCGAATGATGTACCGGAATAATTGCTTTTACTTTTTCTCCGTATTGATTTATATAATTTTCAACATCTTCGATCTTTATATTCAATGTATCTTTGTCGACATCACAGAATAGGGGAGTCGCTTCAAGCTGTTCGACAATATTGGCTGTCGATTGCCATGTAATGGTAGGTATAATAACATAGTCATCTTTTCCGATACCGAGAACTTTTGCAGCAATGAAAAGCGCCGTTGTACACGAACTCGTTGACACTGCGTGTTTTACAATATGATATTCAGCAAACTGTCTTTCAAACTCTCTGACTTTGGGACCGACACTTATCCAACCCGAATCAAGCGCGTCCATTACTTCCTTCTTTTCTTCAGAAGTAATATCAGGTATAGCAAGCGATAAAAAGTCTTTCCGGATTTCCATTGTCAGTTAAAATTTTTTGAATAAATAACTGTAATCTGTAATTCTAAAACGTAACTTTTAACTTTTAACTTTTAACTTATAAAAAGATTATAATTCAATTAAAGAAGCTTTGTTATAGAGTCTTTCTCCGAAAGTATCGGATCAGACGCCGGCCAGAATATATTGAGCTTCGGGTCATTCCATTTCACGCCCTTCTCATTTTCCGGATCATAATACTCAGACATTTTGTAATGAAAGATACAATGATCGCTTAGCACATAATGTCCGTTTGCAAATCCCGGAGGCACGAGCACCTGATGCCTGTTGTCGCTTGTAAGGATGAATGACTGCCATTTCAGATACTGCCCGGAATCTTTTCGCATATCTGCGACAACAAAATAAATTTTCCCATACATACAATGTATAAGTTTCCAAGTCTTATTGTCATAATGAAGTCCCCTAAGGACATTCTTTGATGAGGTGGAAACATCATCTCTTACAAACTTTATATTGAGATTATTTTGCCTGTAATCTTCCTCATTGAAAGTCTCTACATACATACCTCTGTGATCTTCAAAGATCGAAGGCTTTATAAGTATCACATCGCTAAGGTCTGTCTTTGAAACTGATATAGGCATTTTAAAAATTGAATTAACTTTTCTGATTTAATAACCTTTTTTCTTAACCATATCACAATCAGCTTTTACCATGATCTTCACAAGTTCTTCGAAAGTAACTTTTGGTTTCCAGCCGAGAATTTTTTCCGCTTTTGAAGGATCACCTATGAGCAGATCGACTTCTGTCGGACGGTAATAATTTTTATCAATTTCAATCCGGACTTTACCTGTAGCTGCATCAATTCCTTTTTCATCTTCATTTTTACCTTTCCATTCAATATCAACACCTATCTCTTTAAAGGATAATTCAATAAACTCTCTCACAGTGTGAGTCTCGCCGGTTGCGATGACAAAATCATCAGGAGTTTCCTGTTGCAACATTCTCCACATTGCTTCACAATATTCCGGAGCATAACCCCAGTCCCTTTTTGAGTTAAGATTTCCCATTGACATGTTTTCCTGAATCCCGGCCTGTATTCTTGCAACTGCTCTTGTGATCTTTCTCGTAACAAAGGTCTCTCCTCTTCTTGGTGATTCATGATTGAAAAGAATTCCGTTGCACGCAAACATATCATATGCTTCCCTGTAATTTACAACTATCCAGTACCCGTATATTTTCGCAACACCGTAAGGACTTCTCGGATAGAATGGGGTGCTTTCAGTTTGCGGTACCTCCTGAACTTTTCCGTAAAGTTCGCTCGTTGATGCCTGATAAAATTTTACCTTTCTTAAACCTGTCTCCCTGATAGCGTCAAGAAATCTTAATGTTCCCAGAGCATCAACCTGTGCAGTATAGTCAGGAACTTCAAATGAAACTTTAACGTGACTCTGAGCGGCTAAATTATAAATTTCATCCGGTTCTATTTTTTCAAGTAATCTGTTGAGACTGCTTGTGTCAACCAAGTCTCCGAAGTGTAAAAATAATTTACTGTCAAGCAGTTTAGCATCTGAATATAAATGGTCAATTCTTTTTGTATTAAATGAACTGCTTCTTCTGATTATTCCATGGACTTCATATCCTTTTTCAAGCAACAATTCCGTTAGATAACTACCGTCTTGTCCTGTGATTCCTGATATTAATGCTTTTTTCATTTACCTGTGTTTTATTAATTTTATTTATGAAAATTATTTATGTATGAATTTTTTTATCGTCTCTACAGTATACCCGATCTGCTCTTTTGTCAGTTCAGGATAAATAGGCAGCGCAATTGTTTCAGCAGCGCATTCTTCCGAAACAGGGAAGTCGCCTTTCTTGTATCCAAGATATGCAAAACATTCCTGTAAATGAAAAGGTACCGGATAGTATATCTCTGTTCCAATTTCATTTTCGGTCATGAATTTCCTTAACTCATCTCTGTTCTGCACTCTGATAATGTACTGATTATAAATATGATAATGCTTCAGATCATATTTTTTATAAACGGGCATTGGTAAAAGAACACTGTTTTTTTCATCAAACTTCAGTCTGCCTTCTTCCTCGGCTAAACCATTTTGTTTGAATAACTCAGTATAAAGTTCTGCATTCATCTGACGCTTCTCTGTCCATGTATCAAGATGAGGAAGTTTTACATTCAGCACGGCTGCCTGAAGAGCATCTATCCTGAAATTGCCTCCGATGATCTTGTGATAATATTTCGGCATACCTCCGTGAACCCTGAGTATCTTAAGTTTCTCCGCAAGTTTCTCATCATTGGTAGTCACAAGCCCTCCGTCTCCGAAGCATCCGAGATTTTTGCTGGGATAAAATGAGAAGCAGCCAATGTCTCCGATATTACCGACCTGTCTGCCGTCTTTGTATTGAGTCCCGATCGATTGAGCTGCATCTTCAATTACTTTTAGACCGTGCCTGTTTGCGATCTCCATTATTTTATCCATCTCGCAACTCTGCCCGTAAAGATGGACAGGTAAAATTGCTTTGGTCTTATTTGTTATAAGTGATTCAATTTTATCAGGATCAATATTGTATGTTATGGGATCACAATCAGCGAAAACAGGTTTTGCGTTTAATCTGCTTACGACACCGGCTGTAGCAAAAAATGAA
>JAGQWH010000122.1 GCA_020437545.1 Ignavibacteriota bacterium | reverse complement strand
CCACCCCATTGTTTGAAGAAAAATGGCACACCGGCATTTTCACATTGATCCTGAATATCCAGAATCCAGTCTGCCTTTACAGGACGTGGTCGATGTCCGCTTTCACCGCCGGCAATTAACCAGTCAATATTTTTCAGATTCAGATTATCAAGCGGTCCTATGAGAGGTTCACATGATAGAAACTTTACCTTCGCATCAGTCTCTCTTAAATAGTCAATTCTGTCAATTACTTTTTTATCTTCAACCGATACTCCCATCCAGATATTCTGCGTCCAGTTCAGTTGTCTATGGATTTCAAACAACCGTTCTGCCCGTTTTGTAAGAACCTGAAAAATATGATTCGGATTGTCATTCATCACACTAAAAACGGATTGAATAAAATCTAATGAAATTTCTTTATGGAAAAGGTCACTCATGGAATTCACAAAAACTACTTTTGAGCTTTTCCATGTGTATGGAATGTTCAGGTTGTCAGGATGCTCTTTTATCTTAAATGCGTCTTTATATTTTTCAACACCCATTGCCTGAAGTCTTTTAGACATGATCTCAGCATAACAAAACTTGCACCCGCTTGAGATCTTAGTACATCCTGTCACGGGATTCCAGGTCATTTCGGTCCATTCTATTGATGATTGTGCCATTTCAGTTATTATATTTCTTAACTATATCATTTCCGATTTTCACGGCTGCTTTATTATTTGATGTTAAAAACAGGTGATACATAATTGAGTTCTGTGAATTCTTTAACTCATAAGGTTCAGAAACAAATTTAAAAATTTCTTTCAATCTTTCCTGATAAATTTCCGCTGATTTTTTTATTGCCCCTCTTTCTTTTGTTTTCATAGATTCTTCTCCAAACAATGTTTGCTCCAATTTCTTAGAGTAAAATCTCTTTTCAATCTCTTTACCAGATAATCCAAGAAACTTTTCCAGTCTCTCAATCCATATATCAGAAATATTCCCGTTTCGAGTCAGAAGTCTGTTAACGCCAAGACCTGTAGGCACAAGTATCCACATGTCTAGCGGAAGCCCTTTGAGACTTTCAATAGAACGCCATTCAACCTGCATTCCGCATGGATCTATATAAGCAAGTGTTCTCACATTTTTATTTTCCGGATCACGTAAATAATTTGCGAGGTCAATGATCTTCTTATTGCAATCTTCGCGGATTACATGAATTTTTTTTTCAGGGAATGCTTCCTTTGTGTTTTGTTTCAGTAACTTAAAATTCTTAGGATCTTTCTCAACGAAATAATATATATCGAATGGTCTGGGATCCGATATCTCTATTATTCTTCTGGCTGCTCCGACTGTAATCTCAACATCTTTTTTCTTATCCTTTGAAATAAAACCTGATCCGGCAAATCCATCAAAGTAAAGCAACTTATAATATTTTCTTCCTTTCATTATGCTCAGAAAAGCCTTAGCATAGTTGACTAAAATCTCAATTTTAATTTTAGTCCAGTCACCTCCGAATTTATTCATAATTGTTTAATCATCCCTTTCAATTTGATTTAATATATAACCATACAAATTTAAGTATTCCGGAAAGTAATTGCAATTTACCGGTGGGACAGGAATGGAAAATTGAAAGTTGGCTGCATACCCGACAGGATTCATCCCGCCGCCGGAAAACTAATCCAAAAATTCCCGCATTTGCTGGTGTTCCAAAAAGTTTGACTGCTTACTTTTTTATTTAAGATTATACTTTCAGCAAATTTTTTGGTTACTAACTACGGCGAGAATTAAATTTAATATTTAGAATTAAGAAACAGATATCCGGAAAATTAACAATTTAAGTTTACTTTGGTTAGTGTATTAATTCATTTCATTACTTCAAAAAAAGCAATACAAAACATAAACAAATATGATATAAAACCATACTCATTATTTTTTTTCTGAATTCTTCCTGATGTCATCACACTTTTCCCTAAGCCATACTTTGTTTCTTATGTTTACAGATCCTGAGATCTTATCACAAAGTATTTCCAGTTTAAATGCATCCGGTCTTTGTCGGAGCTTTATCAGTTTTTTAAAAATTACAAGATAAATAAGCAAACCTTTTTTTATATTTTCTGAGATCAGTGTGTTCCTGTTCAGAAAATGACGGAAAGCATTCGTGACAGATATTGCGGAGTCCGTGTAATTGAGTTCGTAAAAGATCTTGGACTTTAAAATGTAAGTGTCTATCAGAAAGTATACATGTTTGGTTTTTATTTTTGAAAGATGCTCAAGCGAATCCTCAAATCTTTTTTTATTAAAATTAAGGGAGGACATTCCGAAATGGTACATCTCAGATTCAGACATATTGCTGACTTTATCCTTAAACTCAGCAATAAAATTTTCAGCCCAATCATAATCATTATTACTCATTGCTGAATAAAGTATAGCTCTGAAGTCATTCAGAAGTAATTTCGAACCGTCATCAATAAAGAATAACCGGTTATCCAGCATGAATTTAAAGTTATCAAAAAGTTCTCTGTCATAGGAATTTATATTATTCAATTGTCTGATCATACAGAAAACTATAAGCCTTTTGTTATATAAATGAATCAATTTTTTATCCAGGAATTCTGAATTTGAGATTAAAAATTCTTTTAAATTTCTGTAAGCAGTTTCGCTGTCCGTATCAGAATTCAGTTTAAGATCATAATATATTAGTTTTAAGATCAATACTGCTTTTGAACTATTTACAGATTCCCGATTTTCAAGCATTTCAATATATGTTTTCAAATCAAAATTTTTAAAAATAAATTCTACTCTTCTTATATCCTCTGGATTGCTCATAGTTTTTGAATTTGTAACTAATTGACTATATCCATAGCCTGCATAAGATATAAAGTAAGTGAATAAATTTTCGACAGATTCTATCAATACTGAATTTATATCAGTTAATTTACTTTTTCTGATATTATTTTTTAGATTTAAATTGTTAAGATCATACAGATAATAAAAATCCTCTGAATCTGTTTTTTTTTCTTTATCGTTCTTTTTTTTTATTTCCTTAAGCTTTTTATTAAAAATACTATCGGTATTTCTTGCACTGATCTGTCTCAGCACATTCAGATCAAATGACTTGTCAGACTTCCGGATTTCGAGAATATTCAGATATTCTTCGGAAAGTTTATAAAGCAGTGAAAAATATTTTCTGAATAAATTATCGTTATACTTAACTCCTTTATTTACAATATTAAATAAATATTTTTTAGTAAGCCTTTGATCACAGAAACCGGGGTAGTATTTTTTTAACTCTTTGAATAGTTTTATGAGAGTGGAATGATTATTGTAAAAGGGAGAATCAATAAATTTGGAAAACTCAAGAACTTCTTTTCTGGAAAAAGTTTTAAGTAACTTAATAAAGTCAAATCCTGAAATCTCTGTTTTTTCTGCCATTGATCG
Source organism: Ignavibacteriota bacterium (assembly GCA_020437545.1). Taxonomy (GTDB): domain Bacteria; phylum Bacteroidota; class Ignavibacteria; order Tepidaquicellales; family Tepidaquicellaceae; genus JAGPCH01. Next base: position 8,623 of record JAGQWH010000122.1, on the reverse strand, counting down.
TTTACATTTTAAGTTTCAATTTAAGCAATTTAGTAATAAAATCAACTTTATTTCCATTCTTCAATTCAGACTTAAATTGTATTCAGTTCATATTTAAAGAATTATTTCCAAAAATCAGGAATATAGTTTGTTGCAAAACCTGATCAAATTAATTAGTTTCCTTTTCCAAAACAATCAGTTTACTTTTCTCATTTTTAAAATTTATAAAAATATTTCAATAATTATTAAAAAAACCAAAAAACATAAAATGAAAAATCTATTCAGTACTACTTTCATAATGCTTATAGCAATTGTTTTGTTAAACGGATGTTCGGCAAGCAAAACAGCAAAGAATACATCTTCAGCTCTTGGGTTAACAAATCAGGTCTCGAAAAATCTCGGTCTCACAAAGGATCAGACAGATGCAGGAATCGGTGCAATGATGATGCTGTCCAAAGATAAATTGTCTGCTGATGATTTCTCCAAATTAACCAAGGACATTCCCGGAGCAAGTGGTTTAATGAACAAAGCTGAAGATCTCGGAGTCATTCCGGGTTCCATAAGCACCACTGCAGACATTCTCAAAGTATTGAACAAACTCGGGATCAGTCCGGCTACAGCTGCAAAATTCATTCCTGCCGTTCTTGGAGCAGCAAAGACTTTAGGCGGCGGAGCTTTCGGGCTATTGTCAAAAGTATTTTAAGAGTTAAATTTTTCTATGCAATATACCGGGAGCTTTTACTACTGACGAAAAGTTAATACAAACTCCAAATTCGGTTCCCATTAAAACAAATGATTTAAACAACAATAAATAAAATAATATATGGACACAAAAAAAGTTATACCGGAAAATTTTATCCGGGCAGAAACCGATCGGATGTTTTACGACATCAATCAGCTGGCAGGAGGTATCAATAAATTTTATCATATAAGAAGCATAACACCGCTGGATAAACAAACTGTTGTGAGGATGAACAAAGACGTTTTGTACTCAGGAGGAGTTGTCGATGCGGAAAAAGGAGCAACCGTTACATTTCCCGAAATGCCCGACAAAAGATATGCGTCAATTTTAGTGATAGATAATGATCACTATTGTCCTTTTGTAATATATGAACCGGGTAAACATAAATTACCGCAGGATACCAAATACATGTTTATGGCAATCCGGATACAGGTCTTCAATCCCAAAGATGAATCAGAAATTGCAATGGTAAACAAACTGAAAGATCAGTTTATCATAGAATCCAACAGCGCTGATGATTTTACAAAACCTGTCTGGGAAAAGGAATCATTGGATTCATTACGGGCTGAATATGAAAAGGAATTTTCAAAATTTGCTTCTTATCCGGCTGACTGGATGGGTCCGAAAGGCACGTTGAATGAAGAGACAAGACAGTATGCATGTGCCGGCGCATGGGGTTTGTTTCCAAATAAAGATGCAACCTATATCAATTATAACGGTGGGAATCTTCCGGGGGATAAATGTTATTCCGCGACATATTCAGTGCCGGATGTTGGCGGCTTCTGGTCAATTACTCTCTATGGAAATGACGGGTATATGAAGAGCGATAACAGTGTAATCAATGAATCAAATGTTAAATATAATGATGACAAAACATTTACTGTTCATTTCGGACCGGAAGAAAAATGTCCGGGCGCTAAGAACAGATTAGACATTACTGACGGATGGAATTTTCTGATGCGTGCTTATCTGCCGGGAGAGTCAGTATTAAACGGTTCATATAAAGTGCCGGAAGTTAAAGAAGTTAAATAAATATTCAGTAATCATACTATGTAATAATTTTGATAAAATTAGTAGAAAAAATGAATAACAATACATCAAATGAAATTGAAATTTCTCAAGAAGAAGTCCGAAAGATTGCAAAGGAAGCATACATATATGGTTTTCCAATTGTAGATAACTGCAGGGTGCAGTATTCTTATTTTTCAGATAAAAATGATCCTGACTACAAAGCTCCCAGGAATATACTTTTCAATATTCCCCGTGTCTTCACTCCCGAAGATAAAGCTATACAGACGCCAAATTCAGATACACCATATTCATGGATCGGATTGGATCTAAGATCTGAGCCAATTGTCTTTTCCATTCCGCCAATTGAAAAGGAAAGATACTGGAGCTTACAGCTTATTGACCTTTATACACATAATTTTGATTATCTCGGCAGCCGGACAACCGGAAATGAAGGCGGGAATTTTTTGATAGCCGGTCCGGATTGGAATGGTGATAAGCCGGAAGGAATTACAAAAATTATTCACTGTGAAACAAGTATTGCATCAGCTCAATTCAGAACTCAGCTTTTTAATTCAGATGATCTTGAAAATGTAAAAGCCATTCAGAAAAAATATATTGTAAAACCACTCTCAGCTTTTCTTGGTGAGTCAGCCCCTGAAGCTGCTCCGGTTATAGAATTCCCAAAACCTCTTTCACCGGATGCTCAAAAAACTTCATTAGAATTTTTTGATAATCTGAATTTTGCTTTGCAATTTTGTCCAACCCATCCAACTGAAACTGAACTCATTTCACGGTTTGCAAAAATAGGTATACTAGCAGGCAAATCATTTGACGCAGAAAGACTTTCTCCTGAAATGAAGATTGCTTTCGAAAATGGCATGAAAGATGCATGGAGTGAATTTGCTGTTTTAAAAACCAGAGTAGAAAAAGGAGAAATAACATCTGGTGATCTTTTCGGAACAAGAGATTATTTAAAAAATAATTATCTGTATCGTATGATGGCAGCTGCACTGGGTATTTACGGAAATACGAAAGAGGAAGCAATGTATCCTGCTTTTTATGTTGATGGAAACGGGCAGCCGCTTGACGGAGCAAACAAATACAAAATAAGTTTTGAAGAGGGACTTTTACCTCCGGTAAATTCTTTCTGGTCGATTACAATGTATGATCAGCCGGCAAGCTTACTCGTTGAGAATACTATTAACCGATACTTATTAAATTCAACAATGCTTTCTCAATTCAATAAAGACGATGACGGAGGAATTTCACTTTTACTTCAGAATGAATCTCCCGGAAAAGAAAATGAATCAAACTGGCTTCCGGCTCCGAAAGGTCCTTTCTCTATGATCATGAGACTGTATTGGCCTAAAGAAGAAGCATTGACAGGAAAATGGATCGCTCCGCCGCTTTATAAAGTGAATGTATAAATGAAAAGTGTAATCAGAAAAAGTTTATTTTTAATAATTTGTAATCCAAAGTATTCTAAAGCGAAATACCGGTACCTTCTATAGGTCTTCAGACGCGTGATATAAACAATTAATGTTTTATTCTAAAAACAAATTAAAAAATCACAAGGAAATAGACATAAGCGCATATCACAAAGGAATGATGGGTGGATCCACACCAAATAATGACGGGGTCGCAAAAGAAGGAATGATCTTCATGGATCATCATGCACAAGGCCTCCTGCACTGCAGGCAGAGCGGCATTTTTTGCAGACTGTATTCGATGAGAATAGGATTAAGCACTGTGGGACTTCCGGGAGCGCCCCAAGGGCTTCAGAAAGAAGATCCCACTTTAGCTGAACTCCTAAAACCACACGGGTATGCCACAGGTCAGTTCGGAAAAAATCATCCCGTAGACAGAGATGAATATCTTCCAACTGCGCACGGCTTTGATGAATTTTACGGAATCCTTTATCATCTGAATGCAGGTGAATATACAGATTCTTATGACTATCCTAAGGACCCGGACACTGTAAAAAAATTCGGATTCCCACCGTCATTGATGTTCCATAAAGTTTGCAAACAGTCTTTATATTTTAAGTCTATATTTTAAGCAAACTTTTTGGTTACTTACAACAACGAAAATAAAAAATAACAATATTATGAAAATAGGAAATTTCATTTTAACTTTGGTCATTGCAGCAGTTTTTACGGGCTGTAATAAGTCTTCACAAAATACAGAAAACAAGGACGACGCGGATGCAATCTATTTCGGCGGTGACATTATAACAATGGAAGGTGACAGCATTAGTTACGCTGAAGCAATAGCCGTTAAAAACGGCTTAATAACATTTGTCGGATCCCGATCCGAAGCCGAAAAGCTTAAAGGCGACAGCACAGTAATGACAGACCTTCAGGGAAAGACACTGATTCCGGGATTTCTTGACGCTCACAGTCATTACATAAATTCATTACTCGTAGCAAATCAGTGTAACCTTTACGCTCCACCGTCAGGTACAGGAAAAGACGTTGAAAGTATTGTTGCAGCTTTGAAAAAATTTGCAGACGAAAAGGAGATTCCAAAAGGCGAACTTATCACAGGATACGGATATGATGAGAATGTTATGCCTGACGGAAAACTACTCAATCGTGATGATCTCGATAAAGCGTTTCCGGATAATCCTGTCAGAGTAGATCATGTATCAATGCATGGCTGCGTACTTAACAGTAAAGCAATGGAAATGTACGGAATCAATTCCAATACAGTAACTCCTCCCGGCGGTGTGATCGTACGTAAACCCGGTACTAACGAACCTTATGGTCTGATAATGGAAACTGCATTTCTTCCGATCTTTGAGAAATCCGATCCAATGACTCCCTCACAGGAAATTGAATGGACAAAAGCGGGACAGATGCTTTATGCTCAATCAGGAATTACTACTGCACAGGAAGGAGCAACACACCTTTCACAATTACAAATTATAAAACGGGCTGCAGATGCCAAAGCAAATATAATAGATGTGATCGCATATCCGTTTATAACTGACGTTGATAAGATATTAGAAGTGTTTCCGCAATCCGGATGGGGAAAATATGACAATGGCTTTAAGATCGGCGGTGTAAAAATTACTATAGACGGTTCGCCTCAGGGCAAGACAGCTTATTTCAGCACACCTTATCTGACCGGCGGTCCGGGTGGTGAAAAGAACTGGAATGGCGAACTTACTTTTCCGCAGGACATGGTAAATGGAATGGTTAAAAAAGTATATGAAATGAATGTTCCGCTTTTACTTCATTGCAACGGCGACGCATCTATCGATGCATTTCTGACAGCTTATGAATTCGCACGTAATGGTGACTACAGCAAGCCATGGAATGTTACAACCATTCACTCACAATTCATGCGTAAGGATCAGATGCCTAAATTCATAAAGTACAATGTGCGTCCTTCATTTTACACTTTGCATACATATTATTTCTATGAAGCTCATCTGAAAAACCGAGGTTTTGATCAGGCTCAATATATCAGTCCTATGCGTGATGCAATTGATATCGGAATGAAACCAACCAATCACACTGACTTTGTTGTGGCGCCGCTTGATCAGATGATGATGCTTTGGTCAGCTGTCAACCGTATTTCAAGAGCCGGCGCAGAATCAGGTCCGGATCAGAAGATCACTCCCTACGAAGGTCTACAGGCAATAACCATTAACGTTGCGGCCCAATATAACGAATACAGTTCGAAGGGATCACTCAAGAAAGGCAAACGCGCAGACCTTGTGATACTTGACGCTAATCCGCTTAAAGTAGAACCTCTGAAAATTAAGGATATAAAAATTGAAGAGACCATTAAGGATGGGAAGAGTATATATAAGAAAGATTAGTAGATTTGAGATTTGGGATATCGGATTTGGGATTTTTGATTTTTGATATAAAATTTGAGATTTATTGGTAATAGTCGTCATGATAAATATCGTGACGGCTATTTTTTTGTGGAAGTAGAAAATTTATAATATGTGTTTGTTCAAAACTTCTGCGCTTCTGATTTATTTATACCCCCTCCACATCCCGAGACTGTCTTGCAGCTATAAAAATAATATTACCACTAAGTTACAAAGGCACTAAGACATAAAGATTAAAATTATTTAGAAAAATTTGAAATACCGATTAAGCTTCAGGTAGTTTCTTATTAAATTAGCTGAGTACAGGAAAAATTGATTGTTCAAAAAATAAAGTATTCTTTACATTTACCCACATTTTATAAATGACGATTCCCCCCTTCTTGAAGAGAGTATCTCAAAACTAAGGAAATAATTTTATCACTAAGGCGCAAAGGCACTAAGAAAAAAATTAAAATTAATATTCTTTGTGCCTTTGGGACTTCGTGGTAGAGTTATTTTTTTGCCCGTTCACAAAATCCCAGTTTGTATGAAAACAATTCAGATATACCTGCCTCAAATCCGCCGCGGCGGATCGAAGGCTCAAAGAAAAGCATTCTGAAGGTTTTTACCTTTGAGCCTTTGAGTCTTTGAGTCTTATAGGCAAAGCCAACGTTTTCAGACTGTCTGTCCGGTTTGGAAACGCAAAGGATTTCCATTCATCCCGCCGCCTGTTACTAATTCAAAATTTCTCTTTAATTATCTTATTTTCATTAACGCCAAGATCCGCAAGCTGCTTTTCAACTGCATCCATCATTGGCGGCGGACCGCAGACATAGAAATATCCGCTGAAGTCTTTAACATTCTTTTTAAGAAATTCTTCATCAATGTGACCGTGATAATATCCATCTGTTTTTTCCTGAGACAGAATGTTGATGAAATTCTTTCCGAGCATTTCAGTGAATTCATTTTTGTTAATAATATCGCCCGAGGTCTTATTGGCAAAGATCAGCATATTGTTTCCTGTTTCATTTTTTCTTTTTAGCTCTCTCAGGATCGAAATGAAAGGCGTCACACCCGCGCCGCCGGCAATAAAGACACCTTCACCTTCATAATGAATAGCCCCGAAGACGCCGCTGATAATGAGTTCATCGCCCGCCTTCAGCGAAAGGAGTTTATTTGTCACACCTTCATGTGAGGGATATGTCTTGATAGTGAATTCGAGAAAGTCATCTTCCGGAACGCAGGTAAAAGTAAAAGGTCTGACCTCTTCCTTCCAGCCCTCTTTATTGATGGAAATATCGGCAGCCTGCCCGGGAGTAAAATTCACATCCGGAGGCTTGACTGTTCTGATCCGTCTTACGTCATGTGTGGCATTTTCTATTGAGAGTATCTTAATGTTTGTGGGTTCCATGAGTTTTTTTTACTCTTAAGTTAAAAAAAATTAACGGGAATAGGAATAGTTATTTGAGAACTGCGAAAAACGGGGATTGAGTTTGCTTCCTGATTTTTAGAATTTTTCTTTCCTTTAACTGAAATTAACTGTCCATAAATTCAATGTTACTCTCCATTAATTCTGTGTAAGTCTTCATTTATTCAGTGTAAGTCTTCATTTATTCAATGTAACTCTTCATTTATTCAATGTAACTCTTCATTTATTCAATGTAAGTCATCATTTATTCAGTGTAAGTCTTCATTTATTCAATGTAACTCTTCATTTATTCAGTGTAAGTCTTCATTTATTTAATGTAAGTCTCCATTAATTCAGTGTAAGTCATCATTTATTCAGTGTAAGTCATCATTTATTCAGTGTAAGTCATCATTTATTCAATGTAACTCTTCATTTATTCAGTGTAACTCTTCATTTATTTAATATAAGTCTCTATTAATTCAGTGTAAGTCTTCATTAATTCAGTTTATTTCTTCATTAAATGAGTGTGACTGTTAATTAATTAGATTTGACTCTTCATTAATTCAGATCACTTTTGCATTTAACGCCAGTGATTGTTCATTAATTGAGAGCGACAGATTATTAAATGAGATTTAGGGGAGATTATTTGATTGATTGTTGTAGATTATTATCAGGAAATATACTTTATTCAAATTTCTTATCATTTCAGTTTTTCTTAATGCTACTCCTGAAGTTTATCATCCGGCATTTCATCATAGATAGAAAATTAATTTGTATGATTTTTATTACCCATCAGGCAGCATTCTGATCAAAAAGCTTTATGGCTTCGAGTTCCTTTTTCATTTGGAGCTTTTCCTCTTCAATATCAAAATCATTCTGAAGTCCCAGCCAGAACCTGGCGCTGTTTCCAAAGTATTTCGAAAGTCTCAGTGCTGTGTCAGCAGTAATGCGCCTGCTGCCGTTCAGTAACTTTGAGATCCGGGACTGCGGAATGCCGGTATCCTGAGATAATTTATATGCGCTTATGCCCAATGGAGTGAGAAATTCCTCTGCAAGGATCTCACCGGGATGTATGTTTTTTAATTTTTTCATATTATTTTAGTTCTAATGATAATCTATAATCTGAATTTGTTCAGCATTTCCTTCATTCCATATGAAAATGATCCTCCATTGATTATTTATACGTATGGAATAATGATCTTTAAATTTCCCTTTAAGTTTTTCCAGTCTGTTTGAAGGAGGTATTTTTAAATCAAAAAGGCTTTGGGAATTATTCAGCATCCTCAGTTTTCTTCGGGCAACTGTTTGAATTTCCAAAGAAATTCCCTTTACTGCTTCCCCGTTCCATATTTTTTTAGTTTTGTTGTCTGCAAAAGAAATCAGCATCAGATCTCCATCGGTTACTTACGCTAAAGATATGTATAATGTATTTTAATTTCAAATTGTTAATACATCTGTTTAAGAAATATCTTCCTTTTATTATTTCTTTTAAATATTCCCTGTTTAACTTTTTTACAAATAAAACCAAAAACTTTGAAATTCTGCATTCACAATTCACATACACTTTTCACTTCTGTTTTTTGGAAAAAGTAATCAATCTCTGAAAACCCCGGCAATATCTGTATTTGCGGGAAGCTTCTCTTTTTACAGGGAAAAT
>JAGQWH010000121.1 GCA_020437545.1 Ignavibacteriota bacterium | reverse complement strand
TGAATCTATATTTATTGTTATAATTCTAATTAAAAAAATCCTGTTAAAGAAAATTAAACAATTAAAAAATGGATAAAGCATCACAAACAATGATCGACAATCTTGCAAAGAACACCGGTAAGACACTTGACCAGTGGATCGTAATAGTCAGAAAGCAGAACTTTGCCAAACACGGAGAGATCCTTAAATTTCTGAAAGAGCAGCACGGATTGACTCATGGTTTTGCCAATCTTATTTCTCTTAAAGCAAGAGGTACCGATGCCGGTTCGGCTGAAAATAAATCCGATCTTATAGAGAAACAGTACAAGGGTAAAGAACATTTTAAACCAATTTATGACAAACTGATTTCCGGGATCAAAAAATTCGGTAATGATATTGAGATCGCTCCGAAGAATGCCAATGTGAGTCTCAGAAGAAAAAAACAGTTTGCATTGTTGGAACCTGCAACTAAAACCCGGTTTGAGATAGGTATCAATCTCAAAGGACAGGAGGCGAAAGGTAAACTGGAAGCAGAAAAACCCGGATCAATGTGTACTCATAAAATAAAGATTGCAGATATTAAGGAGATTGATAAAGAAATCATGGACTGGCTGAAAGCTGCATATGAGAATGCAGGTTGAAAGTTCTTTAACATCTTTTTAATTTAAATCATAGCAGGATGATTTAAAAATGAATAACCTCGTTCTTAACTGTGCCGAACGTCAGTGCTTTTCTGACTACCGGTGAGTTGAAATTTTTACCGCCAATACGAATGAATTTCCGGCAATTTATCCCCGAGTACCCGGGACGGCGTCCGCCGAGGCGGATTTCTTTGTTTCTTTCTTTTGATCGTTTAAAAAGAAAGAAAGTATACCAGAGTATGGTTTATTTCCAATCAAAAATTTCATAAAACGGTTTGAAAATAAATGGAGGTATCAAGATTAACTATTATTTATTCTTTCGCCGCAAGCGGCGGGGAATTTAACCCTGAGAGATTAAATTTTCCGGCTCTAAAATTTAAAATCCGCACCGACTTCAAGAGAGTTGAAGTCATAGTTACCCAGTCCAAACCTTACTACTCCCGCTACAGTCGGACTGAAAAAATATCTCAGTCCCGCCTGCGCCCAGGACCAGAAACCATTTTGTTTTGATGAATTGGGATTTGAAGCATATACTCCCAATACTACTCCGGCGAACGGAACAAATTTTCCGTCACTTATCTGATTAAAATTAAAATTACCCTGACCACCGATAAACACATTAGAGTAACTCTTCGACTCATTTTTGGAAACGCTTGAATATCTTAACAATCCGCCCACACCCAATGTAGTGATCCCGGCTGTGACAACCTGATTTTCGTAATTAAAACCTAATGTTGCAGAACTGTTGCTTGGCCATAATCCGATCGTTCCTCCCATAAGATTATCACCTTCCTTCATTTGTCCGGCAGCTAATGAGACAGTACAAATTAATAATGCAGAAATTAAAATAATTCTATTCATTTTTATTTTTAGTTTTAGTTTTCAAATTTCAACAATTTGATAATTTACATTTGACTTAAAATAAATTACTTATTATAAAAACAAAATGGAAACTTCGATTTACATTGATATAGTTTTTTGGGGATCAACTCAGCATAGTGATATGATTATATGATATTACTTGTTTATAGAATAAAGTAATTCTGTAATTCTTTCATACTTTCAAATCCGGATTAGAGATTTAGTTATAACGGACTAGCCCACATTTCAACCCTTTGGACTATACCGATTAATATTCGCCATAATTAATTTTATACAGAAACATCTAAAAGGAGAAACAGTTTAACAAAACCCCAGAATTTTTTTAAACTTTTTAAAAAACAATTATGAAATCACTCACATTTTTTCTTTTCATTTCACTTGTTATCTCATTTGGTCATATAAATTCATATGCAGGTGTCGATACTGAATACACATTTTCATCTTCAGCAGGAACTTACAGCGAATTAACCGGCGGTACAGTAATAGCCGTCGCTACTCACACCAGTCAGGATCCCGGTAATCTTAACAACGTTACATACGGACCAATAGCACTCCCGTTTTCTTTTAAATACAAGAATAATGAGCTTTACACAAGTTACTTTATCAGCACAAACGGATTTATAACTTTCGGGGCAACCGCTCCGGGAATATCAAATTACTGTCCGGTCTCATCTTCAGAATCATATACAGGAGCAGTCAGCGCTTTCGGACTGGATCTGATCGGAGTATTCGGAACTACTATAGATTTCAGCGGAGTCACTTATGTTCTGTCTGATGTTAGAAATTTTAATGGTGTGGTCATTGGCGCGCATATAACCGCAGCCACAGGTATTCCGGCTGATACTTACATTACTGCATTCGATACAGGTGCAGGAACTATAACTTTATCAAAACCTACTACTGATATAATTGTAAATGACCTTGTTGTTCAGATCGCTTCGGGCAGCATTAAAGTAAAGACTGAAGGTACCTCTCCAAACAGGATTCATACCATTCAATTTAAAAATTTCAGACAATATCTTATAATCGGGAAAGATGATAATTTTAATTTTCAAATTAAACTTTTCGAATCTGACGGTACAATCAAAGTGATCTATGGTAATATGGATAAAAGTCCTTTAATTGAACCATCTGTTTTCGGACAGGTTGGTCTGAGAGGATCAGTCAATACCGACTGGAATAACAGAACCAATACAGGTAACTGGGCTATATCAAGTGCCGGATTATCAAATGCTTCTACCTCTCATTTATCAAATACTTTACTACCCGCTCCGGGTCAGACATATATCTGGGGTCCTTCGTCAACATCCTACAGCATTAAAGTCATTCCGCAGGGATTTCATAATAATTCAACTTTAAAACTTAATATGAAGGATACTGTAACTTCATATCTGAGGAATGCAGCTTCACCATATATGATAGTTGATTCTGCAAAGGGAGTAATAGATTCTGTAACTTTCGAAGGTACATTTGTTTTCAATAATGTTTCTTCCGGTAATTACTACTTAGTTGTAAAACACAGAAACAGCATAGAGACATGGAGCAGCAATCCGGTAAGTCTTTTCAGGGGAAGCCCTCTAGGATATAATTTTACCAATGCGGTTGCTAAAGCTTATGGAAATAATCTGATAAATGTAAATCCTTCACCTGTCCGTTTCGGGATATTCAGCGGTGATATCAATCAGGATGGCTTTATAGATCTGACAGATGTAACGATCATTTCCAATGATGCAAATGATTTTCTTACGGGATATATAGTCAGTGATGTAAACGGAGATGGTTTTGCAGACCTGTCAGACCTGACAATTGCTTTTAATAATGCGATCAATTTTGTGAGTGTGGCAAGACCCTGATAAGATTTTATAATTTATGAGATTCATAATTATATACGGTACCTGATAAATGAATTTAGAAATGCAGCAAATTATTTAACAGACTTTTATTGAAAACTATCTTTCCTTAAGAGTTTATATGTAAACCCGGCTTTCAAATTGCAAAGTATTGATACAGAAGATGCTGTTTGCAGACAGTAAAAAGCTAACGTAAAAATCCGGATACAATTACTCAAAATCCGGATTACATAATAATTTTCTCCTGACCATTAAAAATATTGAACTACTAAAGCAATATCAGAAACACGAATAAAAAAGATAACCTGCAAAAGGATCGTTGGGGATTGATTCAATGCAGGTTTCTTTTTTTATATGACAATAATTTATCAGGCCGCATATATGGTTTTGATAAATATGAAGTTTGAATTTAATCAGAAATGAATAGAACCTACCCGGTAATGTGCATTCAATATACAGAATTGAAAAATCCTATGTTTAGATTAATCCTCATTCTCATTCTCATCATCCTCACCATCTGAATCTTTTTTATTTTTTTTATGATTTTTCTCTCTATCTTTTTCCTCAAAATTCCTGTTTTGATTTTCCTTATTATCTGATCCATTATAATTTGTTCCGTTACCCGGACTCCTGTTCATTCTTATATCATGCTCATTACCGCTTTTATGGCAGTCAGCGCATTTGCTTATGTCATTGATTCCTTCTTCACTGTGCTCCTTCAGCATTTTGGATTCTGAATGTTCGTGACAGCTGAAGCAAGTATAGGTACTAAAATTGTTATTTGTATGACATGTTTTACATTCTGTATTGTGATCTTTATCAAGAATGAAATAGTTTGTGTGATCAAATGAAGACGGGATCCATTTACTAGTTGAGTGGCATTTATTACAATTGTCATTGATCAAATTGTGAAACGAGTCATCAGGCTTTTGATGACACGAAGAGCAATTGTTCTTAGTATCCCCGTTTATCATGGCATGATCAAATTTCACACCGGATTTCCAGCCACCGGTATTATGACAGCTTTTACATTCTGATGAAAATTGTTCGTGACGATTGTCAGCAGGCTGCTTATGGCAAGCGGCGCATTTGCTTATGACCGGTTCGGATAATAAACTGTGATCAAATGAACTCAGGGGCATTTCAGGTTTCAGACCAATATGTTCTGTATGACAGGAACTGCATTTCTGATCAGAAAGACCCTGATGAAATAATATCTTTTCCATGCCGGCAGTTTCTCCTTTACCATTACTTGTATCTTTTCCGATCTCTGATAATTTATGACAGGTAATGCATTTATTATTTGAGATCCCCCGGAATGGCTCGTGGCAGGAATTACAATTCTCCTTAAGATTCTGATGTCCTTCCACTAATTCACCAGGGTTTAGCATCGCTTTCGGATATTGATACATAAGCCAGACAAATACAACTGCTATTCCTGAGATGATTAACTTTTTCATTTTCCGAACATTATGATTGTTATAATATGCATCAATGACAGAAGTCCCAATATAAAAGTTATTGGCAAATGAACGACTCTCCATTTTTTCATCAGATCAACAGTGATAGAATCAAAAAACAGTTCTTTATCTGCATCCTCTTTGCTTAAGCCGGATTTTATCAATTCCTGCATTTTGTTCTTCAGAGTTTCGTTTGATTTCTTTAAAAGAAATTTTCCGACCAATCCGCTTGCAACAGTTATCAATAACATCAAAATTGCAAGCCAGGGTAAAATTGCATTGAAGTGAATTCCGGCATGAACAAGAAGCATTACCGAACCTATCCACGCAATATATTCATGGAAGGCCAGCAAATGTTTAGGTGAGCCGGATTTAATTATCTTTCGTTTTCGAAGTGAATATATAAAGGAAATAGCTATTATGGCAGTACCCGCAAATCCAAGATTCCGTCCAATAGAAACCAGATCATATCTGTGAAGAAAATAATCAATGGCTATTGCGAGGAGGATCATTAAAGCATACCATTGGAAAAAAGGGAAAACATATTTTACCAGCAACAATTTTTTCATATTGTAGTGTGCGGTATTGTTTACTTATTCCCCAATAATGAGGAATTTTAAATTGTATTGATCAGGTAATTGTAATAATATTTCCGGCTTCAGAAGTCCGGGTCAGTTCCTGATTATCTGTATTTATAACATATTCCGGAATAAAATTCCTGCTATGACCGGTCTTTTACATGAAACATCTTATAAATTCATGTAACAAAAATAAGAACAACTTAGATTAATATTTCAATTACCATACCATGACCAACTCATCTATATTCGAATGGGACTCGAAAGGATAAAAACTCAGGTGTGAAAACAAGTTTGTAAAGTTTGTAATCCGCCGTGTAAGATTTTAAAGTATGCAATGTTGATGTTAAAACCCCGCAAATTTTTGCGGGGTTTTGATTTTAATAAAATATTATTTAATGGACCGGCAACGGACTTCGAAGTGAATGGACAAAATTTTTAATACCACTTCAAACAACCCTTGCTAAATATTCTTTAAAGATCTTTTCCGTGCCTGCATTATTATTCATCTGAAGCTTCTGATCTATCTCTATCATTTTGTAAAGTGACATCAGCCAGCTTAATGATGACTCTGCTCCCTGATTATCATTTACTTTTGTAGAAGTTAATCCGTCATAGCATCCTCCTGATGTAAAATCGATCATTGGTTCCTGTCTGTCATTATTACCAAGAAACCAGCTGAATGCAGTTCCAATGTGACTTATCCACATATCGTCTTTTGTAACAAGAAAGGCTTCATAACATGCATCTATCAGTCCGGGAATTTCAACAGGCTGCTGGTCATATTTGGATTTTGTCTCACCTTTGACAAACCAGCCGTTGTTTCCGACCAATGAAAGGTGTTTTGAATCTTTATCGTGTAAGATATCATAAAGCCATTCCAGGGATTCCACACCTGATGAAACATATTCCTCATTGTCCAGACTTTTGCCTGCCATTATAAGTGCCTGAGGAAGTCTGGCATTCGCATAAGTAAGACTTTCCTCAAACCATGACCAGTCATCTGTTTTTGTATTTGCATAAAATTCAAACAATCTGCATGCGAGTTTGTTTAAAATATTTTTAATTTCAATAGCTCCTGAGAACTTATCAATATATGAAATGCATCCTAAAATAATATAAGCAATAGCTCTGGGGGATTTGAACTGTGTCATATTTTTTATGCTGTTGTCAAATAGATTCTTGGTCAGACCCAGCACTGAATGTGATTTTACATTTTTTATCAAATAGCCCAGAACAAAAATTACCCTGCCGTTGCAATCTTCGGAAGCAACTTCTTCCAGCCACTTTCGCTCATATGACATAAAATTTCTGAACAATCCTATCTCTTCATTAAATGAATAATAAACAAACTGAAGATAAACTTTTATATATTCATCTATGCTGCTGTCATCAAAATGTGTCTTATGCATAACTGAAATCAGTAACGCCCGTGCATTGTCATCAGTACAGTAACCGTGTCTCGGATTTGGAATTGAATAAGTTGCATGCTGAAATATTCCGGTCGAATCTGTCATGTTTTTTAGATGAGTAAGATTGACATCCGGAAGAGATGGTAGTATATTATTAAGAGAAGATAACGAAGGAAAAGTTTTTGTCGTTTTAAATTCTTCAGCAGCTTTATGAAAAACTTCAGTGTATAGTTTAGCCACATTACTCCATATCAATTCCCTTCCTGCATCATAAGCTTTTTTCCTGTATCTGTTCCTTTGATTTTCATCAAGCAGAAGATCAGTAATGGCAGATCCCATTAATTCAGGATTACTGAATGGAACCAGAATTCCCTTCTCATTCTGAAGAATCTCCTCAGCGTACCAGTATGGAGTTGATACAATCGCTTTTCCGCAGGCAAGCGCATAGGTAAGAGTACCTGATACAGCCTGTTCTTTATTCTTGTAAGGACTCACATAAATATCACTCATTAGAATGTATTCAAGAAGCTCATTTGTTTCTACAAAACGGTTTATGAACATAACATTATCTTCAAGACCTGAAGTCTTTACTAAATTTTCAAGTGAATTTCTGTAAGATTCCCCGAATTCTTTTTTTACATTAGGGTGAGTAGCTCCCAGTAAAATCAGCATTACATTATTATATTTTCCTTCTGCAAA
This sequence comes from Ignavibacteriota bacterium, assembly GCA_020437545.1. Taxonomy (GTDB): domain Bacteria; phylum Bacteroidota; class Ignavibacteria; order Tepidaquicellales; family Tepidaquicellaceae; genus JAGPCH01. The sequence goes on along the minus strand of JAGQWH010000121.1, from coordinate 4,602 downwards.
TTTTAATGCTTTAATTGCATCTTCAAATCCTTTACCGGGACTCAGGAGTCCGAATGTTAATATGACCTTCTTTCCGGATAAATTAAATTTATCCTTGTAAAATGCCGGATCAAGAAACGGGACATCATGAGCGCCGTGAGGTATGTATTTGACCTTATGTTTCGGTATCGTTCCGTCCCTGAGCACCATATCAAATGACCTCTGAGACTGCACTACTATGTATGAAGACCTTTCGCAGATTTCATGAAGTATTTTAGCTTCCTCTTTTGAAGGATGCTCAAGAACTGTATGAAGAGTAGTTACGATAGGCTTGTTAAGTCTGTCGATCATATATAATATATTTGATCCGGCTTCACCTCCGAATATACCGTATTCATGCTGAATATTAATTACATTACAATCCGACAGATTCAGATAATTTGCTGCTTCTTTAAAATCAGTAAACCTTTTGTCATAAATTTCGAAATTGACGTCATGAGCATAATTATAACCTTCCCTTATGTCATTCAAAGCAGTAATGCTTACCTGATTTTCTCCTGAGCCAAGCTCTTTCAAAGAAACTGCAAGGTCGTTTGAAAATGTTGCTATACCACATCTTCTGGGGACATATGAAGAAACTATATTAATTCCAAAATTATTTTTCATTGTTTTCTATGTTTTATAATTACTTAAATAGTCTAATATTTCCTTGATTGAAGCAGAAGCTATAGCTACTGATGAATCGGCTGCGCCATAATACATTATCAGTTCATCTCCCTTTACGATGACACCGCACGGAAATGTAACATCAGGAACGTCTCCTACCCTTTCATAATTTTCCGATGGTCCAAAAACCCATTCATCACTTCTGCTTATCACTTTACAAGGATCGTCAAGATCCAGTAATGCAAGACCTATTCTGTAGAGAGAACCTGCAGCTGTTGTTTTTACTCCGTGATATATTATAAGCCATCCCTCTGATGTTTCAACAGGCGGAGGACCAAGCCCGATTTTATATGCATCCCACCAGCTCCCTTTTCTTGCCGGAAGCAGAACGACACTGTCTCCCCAGTGTTTCATATCACTTGAAAATGAAATCCATATATGAGCTCCTAACAAATTGCTGACCGGAGATGGACGATGAAGCAGTACCCATCTGTCTTTAAACTTTCTCGGAAAAAGAGAGGCATCTTTGTCATCGGGAGGCAATATTGTGCCGTATCTTCTGAATGTTTCAAAATCTGTTGTAGTAGCCAGTGATACAAGAGGTCCGTTCTCTGAATAGGAAGTATAAACTATTGCATAAGTATTGTCTTCGTTTTCCAGTTTTACTATTCTCGGATCTTCTATACCGTAAATATCTTCAGGATACTCATCCGGTTTGGGAAATAAAGTCGGATGCTTGTCAATTTTCCATTTGGTAAATCCGTCACTGCTTATTGCTTTACAAAGATGTGAGCTCCCCCGCATATCTTCTACTCTCGCTAATAAAAGAGTTTTATTTTTATATATGGTTGAAGCAGCATTGAAAACAGAATTAATCTTGTATGGCCACATTGATGCTGTGAGTATTGGATTTTTTTTGTAACGTTTGAACAGGTTACTTCCCTGAAATGAATAAGTGATTTTATCGGTCATGTTTTATTATGTTTTTTAAATGATCTGAATCCAATAGTGAAGAATAAGTTAATATAACTCATTATTGGTTGATTGGATCTGTACGGATATAATGGGAGGATATATTATAAAGGTATAACAAGTTAACTTATCTGACAGCGAATGTCAAAATTATAAATGTATATATCCTGTTAATATTTGCTTCAATTATTTCCTTCGTTATTTACAATATCTCGTCACGCAGGCATCATATCAAAAAGCCCCGCAAATTTTCATCTGCGAAGCTTGGGGATATATATAAAGATTGGTTTACTGAATCAAATATTTAGAATTTGAATTCTATTCCGCCTAATCCGGTAACAAAACTCCTTGTTCCACCATCAAGAAAAACCATTTGATATTTTGTTTTCAGGATCAGATCAACAGATTTACTTGCCTGCATTGTAAATCCGGGTCCTACATTAAATCCGAAGTTTGTACTTGATTGCCTGTCTACATATGTAGCACCTTCTCCGTAAGCATCCTGCGAGAATATGTATGCTCCTACGCCTGATTCAATAAAAAAAGTTGATTTCAGATTACTTTTAGTGAAATAATATCGCGGTCCTGCTGAAATTTCAAAATATTCGGAATGAGGAGCATTCGGAACACTTGTACTAAGACTGTAATATCCAATATTTGAATAAATTCCTAATTCTTTGTTCAGTCTGACAGCACCGTCTAAAGCTCCGCTGAATCCGGCCTGATAAGTATTTGAGAATTCACTCACCGGGAATATTCCTCCGGCCATCGGACTCAATGTAAATATTGGAAATTTAGCCGTTGTTACTTTTTCTTTATCTTTTGTTACAGGAGTATACGAAACCTGCGCACTAATGAGACCGGTTGTCAGGAATACTGACATCAATACCAGCATAAAAAATTTGTATATATTTTTAATCATTTCTTTCCTTCTTTTTAAAGAAACTATTATTGGTTTCTATTTAATACAAATTACAAATAACATAAACAGAATTAAATCGCCCATAAGGATGAAAAAGGTATCTAATCCATTTTGGATTTTTGATTTTGGATTTTTGATTTTTGATTTTTGATTTTTGATTTTTGAAATATATGTTGTTTAATTTAGATTATTGTATAAATGTTATTTGCAAATTCAAATTTAGAATAAAAAAAAGGCAATCATTTGACTGCCTCTTTTTTTAATAACCTGAATCCAAACCTGCATTATAAATTGTATCGATTTACAACTTTAATATCTTGTCAGTAATGCAATATTACCAAGGTCATTAATTTCATTTTGCTTTGTAAAAAACACTCTCCCTTTTTTCATCAATACTTCCCGGGCGATCTTGCCGGTTATGTCATCAATTACTTCAGGTTCAGAGACGTTTGCAGCCAGTTCAAACGACCTGTCGTTTTTCATTCTTACCGGTTGAGCAAAATTTTCATTCACCAAAAGCAATTCGCCCCGACCGTCTATAGAAGCACGGTAAATTTCCTCTAAGTCGGTCAGAACTTTATCCTGACCCATGGCTTCCTTTATTTCACTTATGGCTTCGGCTCTTCGCTTATGCTGTAAAGCTTCGACTAACTCCCAGGCTTGTTTTGCTATGTGATGTGTATCGGTCCTGTTGTAATCAATATTAACCAAACCAAGATAAACCTCAGGTTTGTCGGCAACCTGCATCAAACGGCTGTAGTTATCTTCGGTACAAATTACTACAGTATTTAATCCCGTTTCATTAAACATTTTTATCACTGCTTTATCTACTTTGTTAAAATACTCACGAACCATATTATCCATCAACTTGCTGTCACTTCTCTTATCGTGATCAGTTACAAAATGAGTATTTTCTGAAAACGGAAAATCTTCATTTTTTATTTCGTTTGATATCCCGTCATTGACAGTATCGTAAAGCGATACTCCGCTTTGTGAAAGCAAAAGAATAAAGTATTCTTCACTTCTGTTCATTGACTTTATCAAAGGACTTATGTCAAATGTATCCGAGATCTGAACCCAGTTTTCGGGAGTTTCCAATGGGGATTTAATTATGACATTCACATCGTTTGATAGAAAAATATGCAGAGAATCAAGATTATAGTTCACATCTGTTTCTATTGCTGATAATTTTTCCAATAAATATTCCGCAGTTTTTTTACCAAATTCATTTATTACTCTTTCTTCAGCTTCTTTTAAAAGATTTTTTAACTGAATTACATCCTGATCATTATCGGGATGGGTCCTGTGCGTGTTCATGGAAATAGTAACACAGGGAGTGTTTTTTTCTTTCTCTAATATTTCCATTTTTTGTTTGATAGTCATCTTCGCTTTTTTTAAAATTAGACTTTAGTTCCCAACTTTATTAAAATTATTCATGCGGTGTCGGTTCGCCGCTGTCACCGGAAGCCATATTAAATCCTGTTTTAATCCGGGACTCCATTCCTGTCACCATCTTTGAATGCCTTCAGACAGTTCTTGAAATTGTTTTTTATATTATTATCTATATCATTTGAATTTGCGGGATTTGACGGATCCAGATACACACCATTATTTAAAAACCAGATGTATGGTTTTACAAGCAGAGTAACATAAGACTTTGATGCTGAACTGACCGATACGTTAACCGGGAAATTCAGTATCTGATGTGCTGACTTTGATGATTTATAAACAAACTGATTTCCAAGATATCTGCCTTTTACAATGACGGAATATCTTCCGTTTGAATCAGCAAACTCAGGATCGGGTAAAGCTTCATTGTCATTTAATTTATGTATCTCAAACTTAACTTTATCATAATCACCTTCTGGAATTATGGCTGATGTTATCACATTGATATTTGATGACAAATTAAGAAAAATTACAAAAGGTCCTGTTTTGAAATTTGTAGAATCCTGATTGTTGTTAGATACATTTAGCTTAATGTCTTTAACAAGTATTTTCACCGTATCGAGTATAAGTATATTTTGTGAATCTCCTATTGTATCAAGTGAGCTCATTGAGCT
>JAGQWH010000120.1 GCA_020437545.1 Ignavibacteriota bacterium | reverse complement strand
TAAATATAATCTATAAAATAAAATAAGAGCTTTTGGTGCTAAATATATGGAAATCAAAATCAGAGTAAAAAAGCTTCCAATATCAGCAAGAAGAATACATAATGATGGTGACGGATAGAGTGAAATCAGCCAGACAGACAATATTCCAAATAAAATATAGCTTATCAGAATAATTTCCCAATTCAATTTACTTTTGCTTTGATGAATTGCTAAATCTTTCAAATCTATTATTCTTTGATAATGTAGTTTAGAAATTTCATGCACTCTTTCTTGAAAAATTATATTTATATATATTTTCTTTACCTAATACTTGTTCAATATGAAATACTTCATCACAATCATCGAATGAAAACATCTGATCATCTAGTACATACCATCTATTTCTTTGTATAGTTGTTAAAGCCTTTATTTTCGGAAAATAACTGAGTGGAATTATTATCTCTCTTTTATCAAGAAGATTAAATTTCATTTTGCCTTTTTCAGGGAATGATATTTTTTTGATAACCGGATTTATTTTAATTATACCTGTCATAATTTTATTGTTTTGATTTTTTGCCTGATAGAAATTTATCTATTTGATTTTCTATGATAGATTTATTTATCTTTATCAATTTCTGTAACTCGTTTATTTCCCTTTTGCTAAAATCACCGGAGTCAACTATTTCAATTTCCGGTTCTATCCAGAATATTGCAGATTTTCTGAATCTTCCTTTTCTGGCTTCTACATGAATATATTTTCTCTTTTCACTTAAATCCGCTGAGAAAACTAAAAATATATACTTACTGATTATTAATAGTTTAGGCAAAATATTAAGTTAAAATTATTCAATAGTTCTTCATTTTAAAATAGTAAATTCATTTCTACATTAAAATGAATAATATAAAAGCAAAAAGACTTACTGGTTTTAAATTAGAAAAGTCTTCAATTATTCACATTCCCGGATCTCCGCTCCCGCCTGCTGAATGATTGTTTCCTTTTTTTAAAAGTCTTCAATGCAGGCGGGCGGGGATGACAAATCATAGAAGTTTGGATTATCAGTTGCTTTCGTTTTTTTTATTATAAGATACTTCAGTAATTCAAATTAATACTTCGGAAAAAGCATAGACTTTCAATTAAATGTTTTTGTGTCTTGTCACTCTGGCTACCTTCCATAACGGGAAAAGAGAATTGATTATTACACTTACATATTTTAGCTTATTGATAAGTTAATCATTTGAAAAATGAATACTCATTTTCAAAAAATTTCAGAAATGAATAAAATATATATTTTTTATTCTTTATTATTGCTCCTCTTAGTTTCACCAATCGCAAAGTCTCAACCTGAGAACTGGAAAATACTCCAAATCAAAATACCTTTAAGTTCAATTTCCTTTGTTGATTCCAATAAAGCATATATATATGGTAATAGCATAAAATGGAAAACAACTAACGGAGGTGACAACTGGCAATTGGAAACAAATGTACCTTATTATATTGGTACAAGTTCTCCTTATTCTGTTTATTTCATTAATAGTCAGATAGGAATCTCAGCTAAGAATAATTGGGATGTTATGAGGAGCACTAATGGAGGAGTTAGCTGGAATAATATGGGAACTTCAATCTTTATTGGTAAATCTGTTTGTTTTGCAGAACCTAATTTGTTATATGTATATGGCATTGAAGCAGCTTATGGAACAAACATTGTATATTCTTATGATACAGGTTTGACCTGGTATAATGCATCAAACCCGGGAATTGGTTCTGAAATAAAATCATTGTTTTTTGCTAACCATGACAAAGCTTTTGCAACTGGTTCCTTACGTGATACTTTTGCATATTCAAATAATGGTGGGATTACATGGATAAAAAAATCTCTTGGCACTTTATATTACAATTACCGCCAAATCCAATTTGCAAACGAAAATGACGGATGGATATTAACAGATTACGGAAATATTATAAGAACTACAGATTGCGGAGATAACTGGAGCATTCATAATACTTTAGGAGATAATACAAGAAATATGACCTTTATTGATTCTTTGAATGGATGGGTTATTGGAAATTCAGGTTCCAGAGGTGTGATTTCTAAAACTACAACAGGTGGAACTAACTGGCAACGTTACGGAGATATTCCTGATGAAAATCCTGTATCAGTTAAATTTAGGAATTTGAATACAGGCTGGGTTATTGGAGAATCAGGATACATCACTTCGACAACAAACTCCGGTGAAAGCTGGGAAAAAAATTTCGATCTTCCAAATGATGTTCTGAAATCAGTAGTTTTCAGTGACCGAAATACTTTATGGATATCTTCCAATAATAATGAACGCGGCATTTGGAAAAGTACAAATGCAGGTAATAACTGGACTGAAGTTTACAATTCTGCGCTTACTAATGTTAATTCTTTATATTCAATTGATAATGAAAAAATTCTCGGCACAGGAGATTACGGGCTCATTGCAAATACAACCGATGGAGGTAATACATGGAATTCGCAGTATCTGGGATCTTTTAACTTTCATTCCATAAAGTTTTATGATGATCACACCGGATGGGTAGTTGGAAGTAACGGAAGTATTTTCAAATCAACTAATGGAGGAGTTAACTGGGAGGCGCAGAATTCAAACTCATCTGCAAATTTTCATTCAATTTCATGTGCTACCAATGAAAAATGTTTTGCTGTTGGTGATGGCTCAGTCATTTCAAAAACCACTGATGGAGGTAATACGTGGAATAACTTAGCTCCTTTGTCAAATATAGATAATAAACAAGTAAATTTTGTAAATGAAAATACCGGGTTTATTACTGCAAGTCAGTTTTTCTATATTGGTATTGGGGTCTATTATACAGTCAACAATATTTTCAGAACAACAGACGGAGGCGATAATTGGGCTCTTGTTCATCATGAAAATTTTGGTTCCGGTCATTTCTTAAATTCAATATCATTTGTTGATTCTGTAAGAGGTACAATTGCAGGTGGAAATGGAAGAATTCTCAGAACTACAAACAGTGGTTCTAATTGGTTTGAGTATATTGCAAATGGATTACCTGAAAATGTTGATCTGTATTCTATTGATTATTACAATAATATAGGAGTAATAGCAGGAAGTCGCGGAGTATTAATGTCTACAGACAATAATGTAATAGGAATTAATTCTCAGCAAACTGTCATACCCGAACATTTCCTTCTATACCAGAATTATCCGAATCCTTTCAATCCTGAAACTAAAATCAAATTTGAACTTAACCGGAATTCTGAAATTAAATTAAGCTTGTATGATATTCAGGGAAGGTTGATAAAAACGCTATTCAGTGGATTAAAAAATGCAGGTGCTTATGAGATCAAATTAAATGCCGAAGACCTTTCACTTGCCAGCGGGATGTATATTTATTCTCTTGAATCTGAGAAAAGGATTGAAAATAAAAAGTTAATGTTTATTAAATAAAAAACCTGCCGCACAAAAGAACGACAGGTTTTTATTATTATAATACATAGTTACACGTAACTTGAAACTCGTAACTTTTAACTGCTCTTAATACATTCCGCCCATATCACCCATGCCGCCGCCCGGAGGCATCATCGGCATATCGGATTTTTTCTCAGGCTTCTCAACGATACATGCTTCGGTCATTAGCAGTAACCCTGCTACTGAAGCTGCATTCTCAAGCGCTACTCTTGTTACTTTAGTCGGATCGATAACACCGGCTTTTACCAGGTCTTCATATTCTTCGGTTGCTGCATTGAATCCGAAGTTTCCTTTGCCTTCTTTTACTTTGTTGATTACGACCGAACCTTCAAGTCCTGCATTGTTGACGATCTGTCTGATCGGCTCTTCAATTGCTTTCTTGATGATTGCGATACCTGTTTTGATGTCGTGATTATCATCTGTAAGTTTGTCAAGCTTTGTGCTAACTCTTAACAGTGCAACACCGCCGCCCGGTACGATACCTTCTTCGACTGCTGCTCTTGTTGCATGTAAAGCATCTTCAACTCTTGCTTTCTTTTCTTTCATCTCGATCTCAGTGGATGCACCAATCTTTAATACTGCAACTCCGCCTGATAATTTAGCAAGTCTCTCCTGTAATTTCTCTTTGTCATAGTCTGATGTTGTCTTATCCATCTGTCCTTTGATCTCGCTAACTCTTTTCTTGATGTCATCTGATTTTCCGGCACCTTCTACGATTGTTGTATTGTCTTTGTCGATCACAACTCTCTTAGCAGTTCCAAGATAAGCAAGTGTTGCATTTTCAAGTTTGTAACCTTGCTCTTCAGAGATCACAGTTGCTTTTGTAAGGATAGCAATATCTTCAAGCATAGCTTTTCTTCTGTCGCCGAATCCCGGAGCTTTCACTGCGCAGACTTTAAGAGTACCTCTTAATTTATTTACAACCAGTGTTGCGAGAGCTTCACCTTCTATATCTTCAGCAATGATAAGCATACTCTTTCCTGACTGAGCTGATTTCTCAAGGATAGGAAGAAGGTCTTTCATAGTTGAGATCTTTTTATCATAAATAAGAATGTAAGGATCTTCAAGTTCTGCTTCCATAGTTTCTGCATTGGTTACAAAGTAAGGAGATAAGTAACCTCTGTCAAACTGCATACCTTCTACTACGTCAACTGTTGTCTCGGTACCTTTGGCTTCTTCCACCGTAATAACGCCGTCTTTTCCGACTTTATCCATTGCCTGTGCAATGAGGTCTCCGATATAGTGATCATTGTTTGCTGATATTGAACCAACCTGTGCGATCTCTTTACTTTCTTTAATAGGTGACGAAAGTGATTTTAATCCTGCTACTAATTCTGTTACAGCTTTATCTATTCCTCTTTTAAGATCCATTGGATTTGCACCTGAAGTAACGTGCTTCAGACCTTCTCTGTAGATTGCCTGAGCCAGAACGGTTGCGGTTGTTGTACCGTCACCTGCTACGTCAGAGGTTTTTGAAGCAACTTCTTTAACCATCTGTGCACCCATATTTTCTACAGGATCTTCTATTTCAATTTCTTTTGCAACTGTCACACCGTCTTTAGTGATAGTCGGTGCGCCGAATTTTTTATCTATTACAACATTACGTCCCTTTGGACCTAATGTCACTTTCACTGCATTTGCAAGTGTATCTACTCCCTTTTTAAGAGAAGCTCTTGCTTCAGTGTCGAATGTTATTATTTTTGATGCCATGTTATTTTTTAATTTATTTTTAATTATAAAATTTTTTCTTCACAACCTCCCCATGCCTGCTGAAGCAGGCTTTCCCCCTCCTTTACAAGGAGGGGAATCAAGGGGGAGGTCCGTTATATTAGATTACAGCATAAACGTCAGATTCTCTCATGATAAGATATTCAGTACCGTCATGTGTGATCTCAGTTCCGGAATATTTACCATAAAGGACATGATCCCCTACTTTTAATTCCATTTTTACAAGTGTTCCGTCGTCTGACACTTTTCCTGCGCCGACAGCTACAACTTCGCCTTTCATAGGCTTTTCTTTTGCTGTATCAGGAATTATGATACCTGAAGCAGTTTTTTCCTCAGCTTCAGCCGGTTTTACGATGATTCTATCGCTTAATGGTTTTATTTTCATTTTTTATTTAATTTAAGTTATTTATTTATATGTTAGTTAAAAGAATATTAATTTTTTAGCAGTCTCTTGCATAGAGTGCTAATATAATCATTATGATTTGCTGAATCAAGTCTGATTTGAGAGGAATAAAATATTTTCTGATTATTTCTGACGAATAACTATTATAACAAAAGTCATCAGATATTTCATGATTTATAATGATAGTTTAGCAAAATTCCGTAAATCATTCGATTACAGTTAAATTTACGTATTTTTTCATTCCTACGAATGAACTAATTCTGATTTGTAAAATGTAAACTCCTATTACTATATTTATAAAAATCAATTTGATCAATTAAAAATATTTAAATATAATCCTATGAAAACGAAATTATTAACAACTTTTATACTTTTTGCAATGCTGAATATAAATGTATATTCACAGCAGCCTGATAACTGGAAATGGATGAATCCTTCTCCTCAGGGAAATAGTCTTTTTGCAATGGATTTTAAAGATAACAACACAGGATATTCAGCCGGAGCATTCGGAACTGTCATAAAAACAACAGATGGCGGAATTCAATGGACACTGTTAAATTCCGGAACTAATACTAGACTGTTAAGCATAGATTTTATCAATACCGAACTTGGATTCATCGGAGGATTTTATCAGCTTTTAAAAAAGACAACCGATGGCGGACAGTCATGGAATCAGATTCAGCTTCCGGTTGAAGGTCCGTTTGATGACCAATTCACAATAATGGATATCAAATTCATTAATGAAAATACCGGTTATGTTCTGGGATTCTTTCAGATTGAAAGCAAGATATGGAAAACAACTGACGGAGGATCTAACTGGACTACTCAGACTACAGGAGGAGCAAATTATCTTAATACTTTATTTTTTCTGGATGAAGTTAACGGGTACTCAGCAGGCGGAGCGCTCGGAAGCGAGATCATAAAGACTACTGATGGAGGCGATAACTGGCTATTGGTTGAGTCATATAATAATCCTGCTTTGTCAGACATATATTTTTTTGATCAGGAAAAAGGAGTTGCAGCAGGTGAAGACGGATGTGTAATTGTTTCTACTAATGCAGGATCAAACTGGACGAGGACAGGTTCCCCTACCGGCATGGACATATCTTCGGTAATATTTACAGACAGTCTGACAGGATTTGGCATTGGCGCAGGAAGTATTTACATAAAGACAACAAACGGAGGTATAAACTGGACAGTACAGAATTTTGAATTCTCTTCTACAAAGCCTTTCATGGATGCTCATGTCACACCTGATGGAACGATCCACGCGGTTGGTAAATACGGAACTATACTTCGTTCTGATAACGGAGGAGCTAACTGGCAGACGCAATATTCAGTAACCGAAAGAACTCTTTCTGATATATTATTTGTAAATAATAACACCGGATATGCTGTATGCGGATACAGTGGAGGTGACATACTCAAGACCACTGATGCAGGAGAGACTTGGGTGTCTCAAATTGAGGGATATCACACTCCGATGTACGGAATTAGTTTTACAGACGCTGAAACCGGATATATAGCGGGAAGCATAGATATTCAGAAAACAACAAATGGAGGAATCAACTGGATAAATGTTTACAGCAGCACGACTAATGAGATCTTTACAGATATAGTGTTTACAGATCCGAATATCGGGTATGCAACTGGCAGTTACGGCAAGCTTCTAAAAACTACCAATGCCGGACAAAACTGGAGCAATGGTGTTATATTTACAAACGGCAGCATGATCACATCCATTTGTTTTGTGAATAATAATACAGGATATGCTACCGGAGATTTCGGGGACATTGCAAAGTCTACTGATGCAGGAGCTACATGGACTTTTCAGAATTCTCCTTTTCAATTCAGCTATCTTACGTCAGTAAATTTTGCAGATGAGAATACAGGATATGTTTCATCCGGCTCAGGTCTGCTCAGGACAACAGATGCCGGAGTAACGTGGGATATTTTAAACGCACCTTCAGGCGGATATTATAAGGTCCAGTTCAGAAATAATTTCGGATATGCTGTAGCAAGCAATGGAAAGATAATCAAATCTACTGACGCCGGAGATACATGGATCGAACAACCGACAGTTACCGACAATGGATTATATGCTTTATATTTTAATTCTGATAATTATGTTTATGCAGGAGGATTACTCGGCACAATTTTAAAAACAATTCCGACTGAGCTCATTATTACTTCGACGGGAAATAATATTGCATCAATACCGGAGGGATTTCAATTATCACAAAACTATCCGAACCCTTTCAACCCTGTAACTAATATTTCATTCAGCCTTCCGTCTGAAGCAAATGTTGAAATTTTAATTTATGATATATCAGGAAGGTTGATCTCAGAATTGTTGAATAAGAAAATGCTGGCCGGTAAACATAATGTACAGTTCACCGGAAATGATCTTTCCTCCGGTACATATTTTTACAGACTGAATGCAAATTCAACAAAGGGAATATTCACGGAAACAAAAAAAATGTTATTAATAAAGTGATCTGTAAATAGGATACCGGTATTATTTCATTTGTTTCCTTTCGTAAAAAATGCCTCCGAAGAAAATATATTTCAGGAGGCATTTTGTTTAAAATATTTTTGAATCAGAGGGTTGTTCATCATTAACTTTTTATTTTTAATGATGAAAAATTCTCGGTTTTATAATTTCATTTCTCCGAATAGCCAGCAAAGATTCTGTTGATTTTTCCAGTTTATTTAAGATATCAATATGACGCTGCAAATTTTCAATAAGCAGATTAGCATAATCGATCCCGGTTCCCTGTCTGACAACTATTCTCATAACAATAACATCTTCAAGATCTTTACTAAGTGTATATGCCGGTATCTGCCAGCCATCCATCGTCATCCTGTCTGAGAGATCATACAGAGTCCAGTTACGTTTCGGATCAGGTTTTAATGTCCAGATAAATAATGGGTTAGGCAGATCCTTGCTGAACATAGAAAAATTCAATTTTACAAGTCTGTCTCTCAGATATTTACATACTTTCAGAATATTGGTCTGAATTGTTTTATAACCTTCAAAGCCCAGATGAATCAACTGAAAATACTGGGCAAGTACCTGATTTCCCGGACGGGAAAAATTTATAGAAATAGTTCCGACTTCACTGCCAAGATAATTAACCTGAAACACCATATCATCCGGAAGATATTTCTTATCTTTCCAGACTATCCAGCCGATTCCCGGATATACCATTCCGAATTTATGTCCTGAAGTACTGATTGAGTAAACCCACTTAAGACGAAAATCCCAGATAAGATCAGGATTGACGAAAGGGTGAATAAAACCTCCCGAAGCAGCATCGACGTGAATAGCTATATTCCAGCCGGTCTTCTTATTTAATTTATCTAGTTTATCATTTATCTTTTTTACATCGTCATTCAATCCCGTAAGGGTCACTCCCAATATTGGTACTACTAATATTGTATTCTCATCGCAAAGTTTTATTACATCATCAGCATCCATTGTGATCTTTTTTGCAGATATCGGAACAGTTCTCATTTCTACATCCCAGTAATGAGAAAATTTTTCCCAGACTACCTGAAATGCTGAGGATATAATAAAATTCGGATTATCTGTAGGAAGACCTTTTGCTTTACGGGCTTTTTTCCATCTTTTTAAAGCAGCCAGTCCGCCAAGCATACAAGCTTCAGATGATCCGATGGTACTTGCCCCGGTGCAATTTGGTTTTTCCGGTGAGTTCCAGAGATTTGCCATAATATTGACACAACGCCGCTCAATTTCCGCTGTCTGAGGATACTCGGATTTATCCACCATATTCTTGTCCATTGTCTCAGTCATAAGTTTTGTTGCATATTCATCCATCCAGGTTGTGACAAATGTTGCCATATTCAATCTTGCATTACCGTCAAGCATTGCTTCATCCTTAACTAACTGATAAGCGATTCTTGGTTCTGTGGGATATTTAGGTATCTCTGTTTTAGGAGCAGTCCGCATTTCTTCACTCGAACCGTAAATAGATGTTGTAGCGATATCTCTTTTTGTTTTATTGTTTTTCATAGGATTATTTAATTAATGGAATCAAAGCTTTTTAAGAAAATTATACTAAATAGTAATAAAATTCAAAATAATACTTATATTAAAGTACTGTATTAAGTTAGAGGACTATATCTATGAATAAAAGCCGGAATGAAGATCTGGAATTTTTGAAGGATTTAGAACGGGTTAGACTTCTTTACTTTAAAGCAGTTACTGCATATCATCTAAAAGATTTTTAAGAAAATCCCTTAACTCAAGAAGATCTTCCTTCAATATTTCATTTTTAGGATCGGCATCTTTTTTTTCTGATTCTTCATTTGAAAACAGACTCATTTCATTACTGTAAGAATTGGTATGCTTAACCGGTTTTACCTCATCAGTTTCTTCCTTTTTAGTGACTTCGACTTGTTCCTTTACAGAATAATTTTTAATTAATTTTTTTGCACCTTCTATTGTATATTTCTCTTCCCTGAGCAGTTTTTTTATATAAAGTATCAGCTTTATATCGCGGTTAGTATAGATCCTGTTTCCTGAAAGGTTTTTGGCAGGTCTTAAATGCTCAAATTCAGTTTCCCAGTATCTCAGGACATACTGCTCAAGCTCGGTAATTCTACTCACTTCACTAATTGAATAGTAAAGCTTTTTCATTGCAAAATTCTTTTTCATAAAAATTATTTAGCAAAAATATGTATATACTATTATTTTAGCAATACCTTTGCTAAATATCTTTACTTTAAAGAGGTTAATATTGTGGATTTAAATTATTAAATGAATTTGTTAATTTGTGCCTTAATCAAATTATACTAAAAAATGATTTTAAAAAAGATTTCTCTTCTGCTATTTACCCTGCTTATTATTACCACTTTATATTCCTGTTCTGAAAAACCTGATGCCTTATACATAAACGGAAAGATCTATTCTATGGACAATGAAAACAAGGTTTATGAAGCAATGGCAATAAAAGACGGTAAAATCCTGGAAATGGGTACAACCGATGAGATCAACAGCAATTACAAGTCTGAAGATGTTACTGACCTGCAGGGAGCAACTGTTTTACCGGGATTAATTGATTCTGATGGCTCTATTATAGAATTTTCAAAGAATTTGAATTTCATAAATCTCTCTTATGTAAAAAGCATAGAAGATATAAAAAAACTGGTCATTGAAAAAACAAAGACAACAAATGAAGGAGAATGGATAGGCGGTTACGGATGGAATGAACTAAATATTCCTGAATCTGAATTAGTGGAGATCAATAAAAGTATTCTCGATGAAATTGCACCAAATTATAATGTTTATCTTGTAAACGCAGGACTTAACACTGTCTGGGTTAATTCAAGATTAATGAGAGTTATAAAAGTAGACAGCACAACTAAATCTCCTGAAAACGGAGAGATCGAAAAAGATTCAAAAGGAAATCCAACCGGTTTATTTTTTGATTCAGCCGTAAATATCATTAAAAATAATCTTCCGGTTTTGCTTCAAAGTGAAATGAAAACTCAGATAGAAAAAGGGCTGAATACAATTGCAAAATACGGGATCACAGGTGTTCATGACAGGACAGTTGGGGAAGATGGAATTGAGATCTTCAGAAATCTGATCGATGAAAAGAAATTTCCGATAAGGGTTTATGCAGTAATCTCCGGTGAAGACAGTTCTCTCACAAACACATATCTCTCCAAAGGTCCTGAAATTAATTACGGTGACAGACTTACAATAAGAGCTGTTACTCTTGATTATGACGGACAGTTTGATCTGCAGGATGCTTTAATGACAAATGAATATAATAATGACCCTAAAGTAAAGACTCCTTACGTCACGGAAAGCGATATAGAAAATCTTTATGCAAAAGCACTTGATAAGGGTTTTCAATTCAGTATAAAGGCTGTAGGAGATAAAGCTGTAAGTACTTCACTCGATATTTTTCAAAAAGTTAATAGCACAAAGAAAGTTGGAGATTCCAGAACTATACTTGAATACTGTGAATTTGTAAATCCTAAAGATTTCAACAGAATAAATGAATTAAAGATTATCCCATCTGTCAGACCTGACATTTGCATAAATGATCTTCTGATAGTTTCACAAATTATAAATCCGGATAATGCTGCCACTCTCGGATTATGGAATTCTCTATTAAGTTCAGCCGGAAAAATAACAACCGGTTCCGATTTCCCTTTTCATCAGATAAACCCGTTTGTTCAGATGTATTATCTTACCACAAGAGATCTTATTGATACCTCACTGGCAAACCTTGCAAACCCTGATCAGAAAATTTCCCTGGCAGATGCCGTCAGATCTTATACAGTCTGGCCGGCTTATTCATCATTTGAGGAAGATACCAAGGGAACGCTTGAGAAAGGAAAATTTGCCGACTTTATTATAATATCAAATGACATTTTTAATTCACCGCCAAAAGAACTTTTAAATACTACAGTAACAAAAACAATTGTAAACGGAAGAGTGATCTATGACAGTTCAAAAGAAAGGAAATAGATCATTAGTCAATTTGAAGAAAAAAATATAACAGGCAGCAAGGATATAAATATCCGGAACACGGTAATAAATGCTATAAAAAATATTTCCGGTAAATTATCAGAAAATAATATTCCCGATGCCAGACTGAATGCTGAGTTGTTTTTATGTCATGTATTGAATTGTGATCGCG
>JAGQWH010000011.1 GCA_020437545.1 Ignavibacteriota bacterium | reverse complement strand
TGTATAGAGTGTATAGAGATTGTGGAGTTTGTGGAGTTTGTGGAGTTTGTGGAGTTTGTGGAGTTTGTTTAAACTTAAAATAATAGTAATCAATTCTTAATATAAAGCCATAGCAGAGAAATTTGCTGTGGCTTTTTTGTTCAGCTAAAAATGAAACCTTTCTATTTGCAGTATTTAATTTTAAATTAGACTCGATACTTATTTAGAATCAATATTTTATTATGATCATAACCGGAGAAGGACAAATTATATTCAGAGTATATGTAGTTTAAGTGTTTTTAATCTTAAGAATTTTCCATTTCAAACTCATATAGTTATGAAAACGAAATCATTACTTCCTGCTTTAATATTTTTTTTAACAATCTCACATTACTTGTTTTCGCAGACAACTGTTTCAATTAGACTTGGTCCTGAAACAGGTCAGGATTGTCAGATTGCAACTTTCCAGATGAATTCACCAAACCCTAATTCTACTGAAATGGTGGCAGCCACCTGGACATATAATACTCAATTTAATGTCTGGAGGTCTCTGTTCAAATTTAATTTAAGTGAAATCCCTCCCGGAGCTCAGATAATAAGTGCAAAACTTTCTTTATACGGTAATCCATATCCGATCAGCAATACTCATTACGGTTTAAATGAAAGCTATTTAAGGAAAGTCACTTCTGACTGGAATCAGAATACGGCTACATTCCTGAATCAGCCTTCATATACAATTGAAGGTCAGGTGTCGCTGCATCAGAGTCTCTATTATTTTCAGGATTATCCCGATTTAGATGTCACAGAGCTTGTAAGACAGATGGTGTTTGAACCATCAGGCAATTTTGGATTCATATTTATGAATAAATATGAAGAGTTATATAAATGCTTAAACTTTGCTTCCGGAGATTGCATTCTCTTTGATAAAAGACCAAAGTTAGAAATAATTTATAATACTGTCGGTATTGAGCCAATTTCATCTGAGATCCCGGTTGAATTTAAGTTGTTTCAGAATTATCCAAATCCCTTCAATCCGGAAACCAATATTAAATTCAGTATTCCAAAAAATTCCAATGTGAAAATTTCCGTTTTCAACGAACTTGGAAGGGAAGTTACAGAATTATTGAATGAAAATTTAAATGCAGGAAGCTATGCTGTAAAATGGGATGGTTTAAATTCCAACAGCGGTACTTATTTTGTCAGATTGATTACTCAATATAAAACCGAAACAATTCGCATGGTATTAATAAAATAATATTTTAAATATCTTTGATCTTATTTATGCTTTAAATATATAAAACTGATATTTAAATATTCTCTCCTCCTTATATTCATTTATTAAATGAATAGCGTAATGCTTTAATCATAAATTATCATCCGGTTGATTGCTTCTTTTTAAAGATTAATTTTAATTTTCAAATTGAACTTGAAAACTTATAAATGTATTTTTGGGAAACAAATATTCCGGAACATAAATTTTTAGAGGAACAATTAAATATTGAAACCTTTCCCTTTTAAAAATATAAAATTCGAAAAAATAACTACAGAGGATGGTTTATCACAATCATCAACTCTTTTCATTCTTCAGGACTATATAGGTTTCTTGTGGTTTGGAACTCAGGACGGGCTGAATCGCTATGATGGGAAGAAAATTAAAATTTACAGAAATGATCCGGATGATGAAAAAAGTTTATCTTCAAATTATATAAGGTGCGGATTTGAAGATAAGTTTAAAAATCTGTGGTTTGGAACACAGGACGGACTAAACAGATACGACAGAGAAAGAGATGAATTTATAGTTTACAAAAATGATGAACGAAATAAGAATTCAATTTCCGGAAATCAGATAAGATCAATTTGTCAGGATAAAAATTTGAACCTCTGGATCGGAACCTATGACGGAGGTCTCAACAGATTTGATTATCAGAATAACAGTTTTGAAAATTATTTATCTGATAATGAGGGAGATAACAGCAGCAAAAAGATCAAAGTGAATTCTGTGTTTTGCGATTCAAAAGGAATATTATGGATTGGAACCTGGGGCGGAGGAATTCAGATATTTGATCATTCCAATCAAAAATTCACAGATGTCATACTGACCGATAAACATCCTCCCAATTCCAGCATAAGCAGAATAAATTCAATTTATGAAGACTCTTCCGGAAATATTTTCATTTCATCAAATTTAGGTTTGTTTGTAAGAAAAAATAATGAGGAAAGTTTTATTCATTTCACAAATGAAAGTGAAAATAAAAATTCCATCAGTCAGAATCTTGTATCCTTTGTGTTTGAGGACAGCACAAAAAATTTATGGGTTGGGACTCGTGAAGCCGGATTGGATCTGTTTGACCTTAATGAGCAGAAGTTTTACAACCTCAGAGAAGAAAAGGATAATCCATACAGTCTTAACAGCAATTCAATATGGGGTATGCTAGAAGACAGATCAGGAATTTTATGGATTGCAACAAATACAGGCGGATTGAATAAGTTTAACAGGAAATTTCTTCTTATAGATCACTATTGTGACAAATTGAAATCTGTCGGCAATTTGAAAAGTAATCTTATAAGGTCTTTGTATGAGGATTCTGAAGGAATAATCTGGATAGGAACACTGGATAAAGGATTACACAGACTGGACAGAGCAAAAAATATTATTACAAATTTTACTGAAGATGAAAATGCTCCGGATTGTATTTCAAATAATAATGTAAGTTTTATAATTGAATCAGATAAAAATACATTATGGATAGGTGTAGATCTTGATGGATTATGGAAGCTTGATAAAAATACAGGAAAATTCAAGCAATACTTAAATGAATTAACGGAAAAAAATATTCTTGGGCAGAATACAATTGTCAATATAGTATATGATAATGACGGAATAATCTGGTTAGGTACGCTTGGTGGAGGATTAAATAAGTTTGATATGAGAACCGAAAAATTTACAAACTATTCTTTTGATGCAAATGATAAATTAAGTTTAAGTTCCAACAGGATCCGTTATATGATCAAAGATGGCAAAGATACTTTATGGATAGGTACGGATCATGGAGGTTTAAACAAATTTATCATCAGTGAGCAAAAATTTTACTGCTATAAGAATGAAGAAGGGAATACAAAAAGTCTGAGTAATAATAATGTGATATCTTTATTAAAGGATTCTTCAGGAAACATATGGGCAGGAACTACCGGTGGACTTAACAGATTTGACAAAACAAATAAAACTTTTAAAAGATATACATTAAAAGACGGTTTGCCAAATGATATGATATATAAATTATTGGAAGATAATGAAAAAAATATATGGATAAGTACTAACTTTGGATTATCAAAGTTTGATCCTAAGTCAGAAACCTTTAAGAATTATGATGCCAGAGACGGGTTTCAGGGTAATTCTTATTTTCATTTGTGCGGACTCAAACTAAAAAGCGGTGAACTTGCATTCGGCGGGGGAAATGGATTTGATATTTTCAATCCCGAGGATTTAAGTGATAATCAGATTAAACCTAACGTTGTCTTGACAGATTTTTTACTGTTCAATAAAACCGTTCCAATTTCTGAAAATGGTTCTGTCCTGAATAAAAGTATTTCTCTGGAAAAAGAAATCGGACTATCATACAAAGACAGTGTATTTTCTTTTGAGTTTGTTTCTCTGGATTTTACTGTACCCGGTAAAAATTTATATGCATATAAAATGACCGGATTTGATAAGGATTGGGTATACTCCGGAAATAACAATCAGGCAACATATACTAACCTTGATCCCGGTGAATATATTTTCAGAGTTAAGGGATCCAATAATGACGGGATCTGGAATGAGGAAGGTGTTTCATTAAAAATAAAAATCAAGCCTCCGTTCTGGAAAACTTTATGGTTTAAAGGAATGGGAATGATGGCAGTAGCGGGGACAGCAGCAAGTTTTTACAATAATAAATTGAAAAAAATTGAAAAAGAACAAAAAGCTCAGACGGAATTTACAAAACGTCTTTTGGAAGTTCAGGAGAATGACAGAAAAAGAATTTCAGCAGAACTTCATGACAGTATAGGCAGTGATCTGCTGATTTCAAAGAATAAACTGCAAATGAGTCTAAAGAATCCTGAAATTACAGAATCGGTCGGAAAGAATATAAATGAAGTTTCCAAAATTATAACGGATACATTAAAGGATGTCAGGGAAATTTCATATTCATTGCATCCTTATCAGATAGAGCGTCTGGGATTATCAAAAGCAATTCAGTCAATTTCGGACAGAGCAGCTGGTTCTACCGGAATAAGTTTCATATTCAATTCCGATAAAATAGATAAACTCCTGAAGTCCGATGTGGAGATAAGTTTGTACAGGATAGTTCAGGAATGCATAAACAACATTATAAAACATTCGAAGGCAGACAGTGTAATTGTAAATATAAGCAGGTCTGAAAATGAATTATCGGTATTAATATCAGATAACGGGGTGGGCTTTAGCTTGGCTAAAGTAAAATCAAACTCTTCAGGACATGGTTTTGGATTAAAAGGTATTTCCGAAAGGATCAGATTATTTAACGGAAAACTTGAAGTAAACTCTTCTGCGGAGAATGGAACAGAAGTTAAAATAACAGTACCATTATAATTTATCATTTTAATTTATGGATAAAGACATAACAGTAATAATAGCAGATGATCATCCGATCTTCAGGAAAGGGCTAAGACAAATGCTCAATGAAGAGGATAATATTAAGATCATTGGTGAAGCGGATAACGGAAAGAAAGCACTTGAAATGATAATTGATAAAAAACCTGATATTGCAATCCTGGATATAGACATGCCCCGGATGACAGGACTTGAAGTTCTTAAAGAGCTTAAAGAAAAAGAAGTTAAAGTGATATTTCTGACGATGTACGGAGAGGAGGATATTTTTGAAGAGGCAATGAATCTCGGTATCAAAGGATATGTAATAAAGGACAGTGCAGTTACGGATATTATAGACTGCATATATTCCGTAATGGAAGACAAATATTATTTAAGCCCTTCCATGACTGATTTTTTAGTAAACCGGAAAAAGAAATTCTCAGAACTCAATAACAATAATCCTGAACTAAAGGACCTTACTTTATCCGAAAAAAGGATCCTGAAATATATCGCAGAGAATAAGACCAGTAAGGAGATCGCTGAGATACTTTTTATCAGTTACAGAACCGTTGAAAATCACAGGGCAAATATTTCCGGTAAGCTGAATCTGAAGGGAAGTCATAGTCTGGTTAAATTTGCCATAGAGAATAAGAAGTTGCTTGGAGAGATATAGTTATCCGCCGCGGCGGAGCGTTAATTGTGTTAATTGTGTTAATTGCGTTAATTGTGTTAATTGTGTTAATTGTTTTAATTAAGAGGAAGAGTGACATTTGCTAAATTGGTATGGAACTCAGAAAACAAAAAGTACTTTAAAAAAGCAATTTATTTAAAGCTATATATATAGTATCTTACAGCTTATAAAAACAAAAACTAAGGAGATTTAACTTGAGCACAGAAACAATAGATAAAACAACAGTTTTGCCTTATAAAGTAAAGGATATTTCACTTGCTGAATTTGGCAGAAAAGAGATAAAACTTGCCGAAGCAGAAATGCCGGGATTAATGGCAATTAGGGAAGAATACAAATCCGCACAACCTCTGAAAGGCGCAAGAATCGCCGGTTGTCTTCATATGACAATTCAGACAGCGGTATTGATCGAAACCTTAAAAGAACTCGGAGCAGAAGTCACATGGTCATCTTGTAATATCTTCTCAACACAGGATCACGCAGCAGCAGCAATTGCAGCAGCAGGAATTCCGGTTTATGCCTGGAAAGGAATGAACGAAGAAGAATTCAACTGGTGTATTGAGCAGACATTATTCTTCGGACCTGACAGACAGCCATTGAATATGATTCTGGATGACGGTGGAGATCTTACCAATATGGTTCTAGATAATTATCCTGAACTGGTTGGCGGTATCAAAGGATTATCAGAAGAGACTACAACAGGAGTTCTGAGACTTTATGAAAGAATTAAAAAAGGCACACTTCCAATGCCTGCGATCAATGTCAATGACTCAGTAACAAAATCCAAATTTGATAATAAATACGGATGTAAAGAATCATTGGTAGACGCTATCAGAAGAGCAACAGACATAATGATGGCCGGAAAAGTGGCAGTCGTGGCCGGATACGGAGATGTCGGTAAAGGTTCAGCTCAGTCATTAAGAGGAGCAGGCGCAAGAGTACTTATTACTGAAATCGATCCTATCTGCGCATTACAGGCAGCAATGGACGGATTCCAGGTTGTAACAATGGATCAGGCATCTACAATGGCTGATATATTTGTAACAGCTACAGGAAATTACAAGATCATCACTGACAGACATTTCAAGAAAATGAAAGACAAAGCGATCGTATGTAATATCGGTCATTTTGACAATGAGATAGATATGGCGTGGCTTATCAAGAATCACGGAGATACAAAAAATACAATTAAACCTCAGGTCGATATCTATAATGTAGACGGAAATGAAATTATAATATTAGCAGAAGGAAGACTTGTAAATCTCGGTTGTGCAATGGGACATCCGTCATTTGTAATGTCTAATTCATTTACCAATCAGGTATTAGCACAGATCGAACTTTGGACAAATTCAGATAGTTATGAAAATAATGTATATGTACTTCCAAAGCATCTTGATGAGAAAGTAGCCAGACTTCATTTAGCAAAAGTAGGTGCAACTCTTGAGACATTAACACAGGAGCAGGCTGATTATATAGGAGTTCCGGTTGAGGGACCTTATAAGTCGGAAATGTACCGGTATTAATGTACAATGTTCAATGTTCAATTTTAAATTATAAGTGATGGTAAATTTGGTTAATAATATGAAAAGGAAAAGTAGTTATGGAAAAGGAAAACATTGTACAGGAAAAGTCATATAAATTTTCTCTCAGAATTGTAAAACTTTATAAATATCTGATTGAAAATAGAAATGAATATACTTTAAGTAAACAAGTTTTGAGATGTGGAACTTCAGTTGGCGCTAATATAGAAGAAGCAATTGGAGATATTTCAAAAAAAGATTTTATCAATAAAATCTTCATTGCATATAAAAAAGCAAGAGAGACACATTATTGGATAAGACTATTAAGAGATTCAGATTATTTGGAACATAATATATCTGAATCTCTTTTATTTGATTGCGAAGAAATTTTAAGACTAACAGGTAAGATCATTTCAACTACAAGAAAAAGTAATTGAACATTGAACATTGAAAATTGATAATTGAACATTGAAAAGCTGGAGTAGCTCAGTTGGTAGAGCAGCTGATTCGTAATCAGCAGGTCGGCAGTTCAAATCTGCTCTCCAGCTCTCTGGATTAAAGCCCAAAGACTTTTTGTCGCAGGGCTTTTTTTATTTTAGAATTTTATTTCAATAATTAGATAAATATTCAATGAATTTTGTTGAATACAGAATTTATATCTGAACAAATTTAATGCTAAGGTCTGATTCTTTGTACAAAGTTTGAAACATTATTGTAACATATTGCAGCATCCGTAAGATCAATAATACTGTTACCATTCAAATCATTTACGAGATAACTTCCTGCTGCAAATTCCGATGCGTCATTAATCACACTGATCAGATCTTCCAGATCAATAAATCCATCCTGATTTACATCTCCGCTGAAGAGACAATATCTGATCCCTTTTAAAGATAAATTATTTCCGTATGCCATTGAATCAGCAGCTGTAAAATCATAATTCAAAATTGAACTGTCTGAATTCAAATATTCACCGCCGGCTTTACTCCACGTTTCAATACTGTTAAAATGTTTTACTACTAAATAATATGTGCCGTTTAATAAATCCGGGAACTGATACACTGCTGAAAAACTGTTTGAATCCAATAAACTCTTTGTACTATCGACAATATTGAATGGCGCTGTGGCGTTTCTTAAATAAACTATTACTGTATCTCGTCTTTCCATCTGATTAAACAAGGGTGAATACAATCCTTCCAATAAAACCGTTAACTTAATTTGAATGGGATTTGTAAAATCAACTATTGCAGTGTAAATACTATTGACTGAATTATGAAGTCTTCCCCATATCGGTCTGACTTTGCCGTGGGATGCGGATATATTTGTATAATCCCCAAAAAAAACTGATGATACAGGAGTGAAAGGGGACTCACTTACTTTGAAATTATCAAATGTCTCTCCGCCGTCAGTAGATCTTGCCATATATACATCTGTCTGATTATTTGAATAATTTCTTCTGTCATAAAAAATAAAATATAAATAACCTGTAGACTGATCAATTGTCATCCAGTTAAAAAATTGCTGCCTTCCGGGAGGATCATCATTTACTCTTTTTACATCACTCCATGTATTTCCTCCATTTGTTGATTTTATAAGCCATACATCAGTGTCGGTCGAACCATTTCTCTGATCTGACCAGTTTATATAGATCGTTCCATTATTCGGACCGCCGGAAATATCACAGGCTGTTACAGGAAATCCGTCAGCTCTGTAAATACCCGGAATCGAATAATACCATCCACCGGGTTGTGAAGTAACAAATTTTTCTTCACCAAGCCAGGTTAATCCTTTATCCGTGGATCTGTTAAAAACAATTCCAAGAGGACCGGACCATGATACATATATTTCACCATCAGGTCCCGTGCATGGAACAGCACCTTCGACTGTATAAGAGTTGTCCAGACAATTACCAGCTGTTTTATTTATTCTCATCGCATTGCTCCAGGTAGCACCTGCATCAGTCGAACGTGAAAACAATATTACCGAACTGTCCAGAGAATTACCGCTGTTGTATCTGTCAAATTGTGTCCAGGTCATATAGATATTATTGCTGAGAGGATCTACGCAAAGCCATTCTTTATCCTGCTGCTTTGGCGGGATGTAACCTGTGAAAGTTCCGTTATTCCAGTTAGCCCCTCCGTTTGTAGATTTCTGTACTACGATCCGGTCAATAAAATAAGAACCAGCCGGATTTGTTAAATGCGCATAATAAAAATTTCCGGATGTATCTACTGTAATTGCCGGATCTCCCCATACACTGTAAGTGGAAGTCAATGTTGCTTTAGTCCAGTTAAGCCCGCTGTTTGTCGAATAAAAATAATAGTTCAAATTGGATCCGGCTACTATCTGATTTGTATTTTTGGGATTAATGCAGATTGAAGGTTCATTGGGCGAACCTGTATTTAAGATCAGTACATTTGTATATTGAGCAAAACTTATATTAAACAGAACAAAAGAAAATATAAATAAAGGAATAGACTTTTTCATATTGCTGTTTCCTTTTTATAATTTTTAGAATTTCTATAATTGAATTTATCAAAGTTACACTTAATTGAAAAGTATTTAAATGATAAACTTATTTTACATAAAAACATATTGTAAAATAATGATTTTTTGATTTCCTGACACTTTTCCGAAAAAGTCATTATCCTGAATTATTGAATTTAAAGAATGCATCAATTAAACTAATTTTAAGAAAAACGGATAGGATAACTATTCGCTTTCTATATATAATTTTCTGGATTTATTCTTTTCAAAATCGCCGCAGTAACGGATATAGGATCCGCACAGTTATTCCACCACTGAAATTCAGCATCCGTTGAATTTTATCAACTTTCTAACACAAGGAGCAGTTATGAAACAGTTAATATTAATTGTATCATTGATACTTTTATGTTTCATTCAATTTAATAAAATGAATGAAACTGACAGTAAATTATTTACACAAAACAACGGGAGAAATTTAATAAAAACTGATAACACGTATCAGATTCCGGTCTCTCAGAATTTAAGTGACAGTAAATTGAATACCTCAGGGAATATCTCACATGACTGGTATTCAGCGGCAATTGAAAAGATAAGCCTTGAGGAATACAATATTACTTACAATGAAAAACTGAATACTTATCAGTCACCCAACAGGGCTAACAACATCAGGTTTACTTATCACAAAGACGGATTTAAGGCAGCGGCACGAGAGACGAAGATACCGTTGTTTGATGCAAATGACAGGAATATCAGAGAGACGGACAGAAAATATAAGGAAGTGGAAGACTGGAATGTAGATCTGATAATTAAAGATAATGCTACGGGGATAACGAATGAAGATCTTACCTCAGCCGGAAATAAAGCCTGGATAGAAAATGAGAATATAAGAATCGATTATACAAATACAAAAGAAGGGATGAGACAGGATTTTATTGTTAAGAAAAAATTGTCAGATGAAAATGATCTGAGTCTTACAATAAATGCAAATACATCTTTGAAAATGACAGTCCGAAATGATGCAGTCTCATTCAGTTCAAACGACGGCTCGGAAAAAATGCAGTATGCTTCGCTCAAAGCATGGGATGCAAATTTGAAAGAGCTTAATGCATACTTTGAGAAAACAGATGATAAGCAATTTGCAATTAGAGTTGATGACAGGGATGCTGAATATCCGGTGACGATCGATCCGCTGTCCTTAGCGCCGGACTGGACCATGAGTGGGATAGGAGGAAGATTTGGCTGGAGTTTGGCTGATGCAGGGGATGTCAATGGGGATGGATATGATGATGTAGCAATAGGAGCTACTAGTTATGATAAGGTTTTTCTTTATTATGGTTCAATTAATGGTCTGCCTGATACCGCAAGCAAGATATTATCAGGCGATTTTGGATTCGGTGAAGTTCTTTCATCGGCAGGTGATGTGAATTCAGATGGATTTGATGATTTAGTGATCCAGAATGGGGGAGACAGAACAACGTATGTATATCAGGGATCTGCTTCCGGGATAAATGATACAGCATCCTGGTATTTAGCAGGTAATGATTCGGGAATTGTTATTTGCTGTGGTGATCCTGAATCTATAGGGTTCGGAGACTTTAATGGTGATGGTTATGATGATATAGTAATAGGCACAGGTGAACCGCAGAATTATCTTTCACACAATGTAGGAGCATATGTCTTTCTTGGTTCAGCTCAGGGTATTACCGGAAATCAACCTGCATGGACAGCATCGACAAGTCAGGAAATAAATTTATACGGAATGGGATGGTCAGTTTCAGGAGCAGGTGATGTAAACGGAGACGGATATGATGATGTCATAGTTGGGGCTCCGTTTAACTCACAATACGGCAAAGCATTGGTATATTACGGTTCACCTGACCGACCTATGTTTGCACCGGCAGACTGGGAAAACACAGATTCCAATTACAATAATCAGCTGGGTCTTTCTGTTTCATCAGCTTGTGATGTCAATAATGATGGTTATGATGATATTGTAATAGGTTCTCCTCCTGCGGGCTGGGGAAATACTGATACCGGAATAGTGTATGTTTATTTTGGTTCTTCTTCCGGTCTAAACGATTCTGATCTTGTTATTATATTTGGTGAGCCAAGTATAGGAGGATATGGTTACTCTGTATCGGGTGTGCCGGATTTTAACGGAGATGGATTTGATGAAGTTGTTGTAGGCGAAGGATATTTTAATGGCGGAGCTTTTTTATATTTTGGAAATTCAATTAGCATAAATACCACACCTGTTTCTTTGCAGGGATATGGTGTGCGAGTATCCGGTGCAGGAGATGTTAATGGTGATGGATATTCGGATATAATTACAGGAGGTGAACCATCTGCTAATGCTTTTTATGGTGCTGCAGATATATTGTACTCAGTTCACGTTACACCAAAACAGACTTTCCTTCAGTCAAATACAGAATATTGCTGCACAACTTATGCAAGAAGCCAGTATAGATTACCGGTTGATGGTATGATGATCCAATTTAATGTTCATGGAAGAAACACTTTGTCAGCTTCAGTTCCCTCAGACATTAACGGAATGTCTCAATTCTGTTACATTTCCGAATACTCCGGTTTTGATACCATAATTGTTTCTGCAGATAATATTGTTGATACGGCGTATGTGTCCTGGGATTTCCCTTTGCCTGTCGAACTCTCATCTTTTACTTCTTCTGTCTCAGAAAGAAATGTTACTCTCAACTGGTCAACAACCTCAGAAACAAACAACTCAGGTTTCGATATCGAAAGAGCAGTTGATAATGGACAAAAGATAATTGAAAATGGACAATTGATAATTGATAGTTGGAGCAAGGCAGGATTTGTTGAAGGCAATGGTACAGTCAATGAACCGAAAAACTATTCTTTCACTGACAAGAATCTCCAGACAGGAAATTACAAATACCGCCTGAAACAAACAGACTTCAACGGTAACTATGAATACTATTATCTCTCTGAATCAGTCAGTATCGGCATTCCGGATAAATTCAGTCTTTCACAAAACTATCCTAATCCTTTCAATCCGGTTACGAATTTGGAATTTGGGATTCCGGAATTGGGATTGGTGTCTATAAAAGTTTATGATGCAGTGGGAAGAGAAGTTGAAACTCTTGTTAATGAAATTAAAGAGCCGGGATATTATACAATAAAATTCAACGCAGCGAATCTGGCAAGCGGCGCATATTTCTACAGAATGACGGCAGGGGAATTTGTTGCTGTGAAGAAGTTTGTAGTGTTGAAATAAATGTATAACAATAATTGCATTAAGGACTAATGTGCTTACTGCAATTTATTTTAAATTTAAATAGTACAAATATCATGAAAAGAATAATACTAATTTTATCAATGATTCTATTTGGAATTCTTACTGCCGGAAATTATATAACTGAAGAGCAGGATTTTTCTGGAATCAAAAGTTTGAATCATGAAAGTAATAATGTTTATAAAATTTCTGAGACTGGTAAATTTCGAGTCATTTCATCAGATATTTTAAAAAACAATTTCCAAAATCAAGAGAATCTAATAGAAATTGAACCGGATTGGATTACCTATTCTGTTTTGTTTACCAGATACGGAGATGGTATTTCAGCAGGCGATCTTAACGATGATGGGTATGATGATGTTGTGATCGGGGCTCCGGCTTATGATACCAGTGGAGCTGTCTTTATTTATCTAGGCTCTGTCAATGGTCCTTCTATCAATCCTGATAAGACATTGTTCGGAACAGATATTGGATTTGGCAACAGGGTGGACTGTAAAGGGGATTTCAATAATGATGGTTACAAAGATCTGATTGTTGGGGATCCATTCCTTGGAGCCGGAATAGTCTGGATCTATTACGGATCATCAACAGGCATCTCAGATACTGCAGACAACAGGTTAGATGGACCAATGGGAGTAATTAATTTTGGTTACTGTGTATCAAGTGCAGATGTAAATGGTGATGGATATTCTGACTTAATTGCCAGTATTCAAAAGGTATATAATGATACTTTGGATGTAGGTGCATATATATATTTTGGATCATCTTCAGGCATTAGTCCACTTTTTTCATGGACAGCATCAGTCCCGGCAAGTTTAAATTGTTGGGGACTTTACTATTGTGTATCTGATGCCGGAGATATTAATAATGACGGTTTTGATGATGTAATACTCGGATCTTTTTCAAACTACATATTTGTTTTCTTTGGTGCTTCAAACAGAGGTATCTACGAACCGGCAGATGAGGTTATATCTCAGCCATATTCCGGGTTTGGAAGATCAGTTTCAACGGCTGGTGATATTAATGCTGATGGATTTGATGATATTGCAATAGCTGCAGAAAAAGCATTTGTATATTTTGGTTCGCAAACCGGTCTGAGTTTAAACTTTGAGATTATCAATTCAGATGGAAATACTGTGACATCAGCAGGTGATTTTAATAATGACGGATTTAATGATATAGTTTCTGCTGAATATGGTTATCCCGGTAAAACTAATTTATTTTTTGGCTCTCAGGCAGGAATTGATACAACACCTGTTATATTAAACGGAGAGGCAATAAATTTATCAAACGGTGATATTAACGGTGATGGTATAAGTGATGTAGTAGGAGCAATAGATAATCGTGATATTTGTGGTTTCGGCTTTTTCGGTTCCTCTGAAAGAGTTCAATATATAACTTTTACCCCAAAAGATACCGCTCTTTTCCAGACGGATCAACTTTGTATTAACGCTCATGTCAAAAGTCAGTACGGACTTCCAATGTCAGGAGTATCAATTATTTATAATGTAAAAGGAGCAAATTCTGCTTCCGGTAATTCCATATCAGATAGCACTGGTGTTTCAAGATTTTGCTATACAGCTCAATCAACAGGAAGGGATACGATCATTGCATCTTATGAAAATATTTATGATACGGCGTTCGTGGTATGGGATTATCCATTACCGGTCGAACTCTCATCTTTCACTTCTTCTGTCTCAGAAAGAGATGTTACGCTCAGCTGGTCTACAGTAAAAGAACTCAACAACTCACGATTCGATATCGAAAGAGCATTTGATAATGAGCAGATGACAGTTGATAGCTGGAGTAAGATCGGAAATGTCAACGGGAATGGTACTGTAAGTGAACCGAGAGATTATACTTTCACTGACAAAAATCTTAACTCAGGAAATTACAAATACAGACTCAAACAAGTTGACTTCAACGGCAACTTTGACTACTTCGAACTTGAAGGATCAGTAATCATAGGCATTCCGGATAAATTCAGTCTTTCACAAAACTATCCTAACCCATTCAATCCGGTCACGAATTTGGAATTTGGAATTTCGGAATTGGGATTGGTGTCTATAAAAGTTTATGATGCATTGGGAAGAGAAGAGGTAACTCTTGTTAATGAAATTAAAGAGCCGGGATATTATACAATAAAATTCAACGCTGCCAATCTGGCAAGCGGTGTTTACTTTTACAGGATGACAACAGGGGATTTTGTTGGAGTGAAGAAATTTGTGATATTGAAGTAGTAAAAATTCAATAATGATTTCTTTAATTAAATTTATTCAACAGAAATAAAAAAATTTTAAACAGGTTTTTAAAAGTTTTAAAGGAGTATGATCATGAACAAGCATAATGTTTTAAAAAGAACAGCTTTTTTCTGCATAATATATTTTCTGTCATCCTTAGTATTTATTCATTTAAATTTGAATGCTGCAGGAAAACCTGATTTAATTTATCCGGATTTCTATTCTTTTTCTGAAAATGATCTCAGGAATAATCAATCGAAACCCTTCCCTTTTATTATTGATAAAGATGCTTTTGGAACAACAGGAATGAATATTGATGGTAAAATTCGTTTTGTTCAGGATACTGGAAACAGCATATGGATAAGAAAAGAAATACTATCAGGAGGAATTAATAACTGGTTTGGATTATCAGTTAATTCTGCCGGTGATGTGAACGGAGATGGTTTTAGTGATATAATTATTGGCGCTCCCGCTTCTTCCTCAGGAAACGCATATATTTATTTCGGAGGACCGGAAATGGATACTGTTGCTGATATACAACTGAATGGAGAAGATCTTTATACTGAATTCGGATGGTCAGTAGCATCAGCAGGTGATGTAAATGGTGACGGATATGATGATGTGATTATTGGAGCCAGACATTATAGGGCTTTTAATTATACAGGAAGGGCTTATATTTTTTTTGGAGGAAAGTTAATGGATTCAACCCCGGATGTAATTATGG
Organism: Ignavibacteriota bacterium; assembly: GCA_020437545.1. Taxonomy (GTDB): domain Bacteria; phylum Bacteroidota; class Ignavibacteria; order Tepidaquicellales; family Tepidaquicellaceae; genus JAGPCH01. The sequence goes on along the minus strand of JAGQWH010000011.1, from coordinate 30,122 downwards.
ACGGAGAAGAGCCGTACAGTCTTTTCGGTTATTCAGTATCTTCTGCAGGAGATATGAATAAAGACGGCTATGATGACGTTGTAATCGGTGCCAGATATTATCGTTCTATAATGGGCAGGGCTTATATTTATTTGGGCGGACCTGACATGGATAATATTGCTGATGGCAGAATGACCGGAGAGTCAGCCAATAGTAATTACGGAGTTAATGTTTCGATTGCAGGGGATGTGAACGGAGACGGATATTCTGATATAATTGTAGGAGCTACAATGACAGGCAAAGCCTATATTTATTTAGGCGGAACTATAATTGATACAACTGCCGATGTCATTATGTCAGGTGAATCAATATCCGATGGACTTGGAAGTGTTTCAAACGCAGGCGATGTAAACAAGGACGGATATTCCGATGTATTAATCGGAGCTCAGGCATATAATAATTTTACCGGAAGAGCATATCTTTACTTTGGCGGAGTCAATATGGATAATACAGCTGATCTGGTTTTTACCGGTGAGTTTGCAGGTGACCAGTTTGGTAAAAGCTGTGCAGCATTAGGTGATGTTAATGGCGACCTTTATCCTGATATTATTATAAGCGCTTTCCTTTTCAACTCTGAAACCGGAAGAGCATACATTTATTACGGAGGAGAAAATATTGATAACGATCCCGATGCATTATTGGATGGTAAATATTCTCACAGCAGATTCGCATATTCTTTAGCCTCTGCAGGAAATTTTGATGGTGAAAAGAATAATGAAATAGTGATAGGCGCATATATCCAAAACGGTTTCGGAGGAGCATATATATTTAAATACAATAATCCGCTACCGGATTGTATCATTCAGGGTCCGGATAATATTCCTGCTCAGACAGATTCTGTACTTTACTACAGTGATGTACCGGCTGGATACTGGACACTTATTAATACACAAAATACTCAGGCTTCTATAATATCTGAAATCAATAATGATTCAGTATTCATTAATGCGGGAAATGAGATGGGACAGTTTATACTGAATTATATTATTGATCAGTCTGTGTATTGCAGTAAAACTGTTTCTGTCGATGCGCCTTTACCGGTCGAACTTTCATCTTTTACTTCTTCTGTCTCCGGTAGAGATGTTACACTTTACTGGTCAACATCTACCGAGACAAACAACTCAGGTTTCGAAATCGAAAGAGCAGTTGATAATGGACAAAAGATAATTGATAATGGACAATTTATAATTGATAGTTGGAGTAAGGCAGGATATGTCGAAGGTAGTGGTACAGTCAATGAAGCGAGATATTATACTTTCACTGATAAGAATCTCCAGACAGGAAATTACAAATACAGATTGAAACAAATCGACTTCAATGGTAACTATGAATACTATGATCTCTCTGAATCAGTCAGTATCGGCATTCCGGATAAATTCAGTCTTTCCCAAAACTATCCTAATCCGTTCAATCCGGTCACGAATCTGGAATTTGGGATTTCGGAATTGGGATTGGTTACTATAAAAGTTTATAATGCAGTGGGAAGAGAAGTGGTTACTCTTGTTAATGAAGTTAAAGAGCCGGGATATTATACAATAAAATTCAACGCAGCCAATCTTGCAAGCGGTGTTTACTTTTACAGGATGACAGCGGGGGATTTCAGTGCAGTGAAGAAATTTATTTTATTGAAATGATAACGAATCTGATTCAGAAACTTTCAATAGAGAGACTTTGCATTTGAATTAAAATTTATGGTATATGAATAGATTAATTCTAATATTAATAAACTTATTTATACGATCATGAAAAAAATAATATTAATTGTTTCATTGATTCTTCTTGGTACAATCTTACTGAATGCTAATTTTTTTGATAACGGTAATGAAAATGCAGATTCAGTTTTTCCGGACTGGGAAGTGGTTTGTGATTTGCAATTTTCCGGTTACGGTAATGCAATTTCTTCAGGTGATTTAAATGGAGATGGTTATGATGATGTTGTATTAGGTTCACCAGCAAGCGAACCTGGTGGAGAGGCTTTTATTTATTACGGAACTCAAAATGGTCCGTCAATAACACCTGATAAAATTTACACTGGAGAATTATACGGATTTGGAACGAGTATAGATTGTAAAGGGGATTTTAATAATGATGGTTATAAAGATCTTGTAGTTGGAAATCCCAGTTTCGATAAAATATTTATTTATTACGGGTCATCAACTGGATTACCAGATTCAGCTGATCAATTACTGACAAACATACTTCCCGGCGGTTTTAATTTTGGAAAAACAATATCTTCAGGCGATGTTAACGGTGATGGATATTCAGATATTATTTCAAGTATAGCTGATCAGCCTTATTCTTCAGATTTAATTGCCATTGCTCATGTATTTTTAGGGTCTTCTTATGGTATTAATTCATATCCGGGTTGGATTTCCACAATTCCTGTAAATACATATGATGCTGCTTATAGTTATGTAACAAATGCAGGAGATATTAATAATGACGGATATGAAGATGTGCTAATAGGACTTAGTAATTCAAATACTATATTTATTTACAATGGTTCACAAAATAAAGGATTTAATGAACCTGCTGATCAAATATACCATAATAGCACATATGAATTTGGTTATTCTGTTTCGGGGGCAGGAGATGTAAATTCTGATGGATATGATGATATATCAATTGGAAGCAGAGGTGGAATAGTATTTGCTTTTTTCGGATCATCTAACGGAATTGCAAATACACCGGATTGGACTGACAGCGGGCTATTTAATTATTATGGTTATGTAACTTCTTCAGCCGGTGACTTTAACAATGACGGATATGGAGACATATCTGTAGATAATAATAGTGGCAATGCTAATGTTTTTTATGGAAGTTCATCAGGTCTGAATAATATTCCGCTTATTTTAATCTGCAATTCATATCATTTGTCATATGGTGATATAAATGGTGATAATATTTCTGATATACTAACATTTAGAGATGGCAGAGCATATGGTTTTTATGGATCAACAGATACTTCAGGTATCATTAATTATATTCTGAATACTGTACCGGGGATTAATAGCAATAATGTGAACAGATCAACTGATGTTAGTATAGTTTTTAACAGGGATATGAATTCTTCCTCATTGAATTCTTCAAACATTAAAGTGTATGCAGAATATTCAGGGATACAGAATGCAATTTTAACTTATGATTCCCTGCTGAAAAAACTGACAATAGATCCCTTTGAGGATTTCATCGCAGGGGAGAAAATAAATGTTACTATTACTTCCGGTGTAAAGACATTTGAAAATATGAATGTATCGCCTTTTTCATTTTCTTTTACTACGGAAGCGACAGGCGGATCAGCAAGATTTGCAATCACTGATTCAATTGAAATTACAGGTTCGGTAAATATAGCGGATATTGACTCTGACGGTGATATAGACATCTTAGTCGGAAATAATACATTGAATTCAATGCAGCAGGTAAAGATATACAAGAATGACGGGAGCGGTCATTTCAGTTATTTCACGGACGTTCAGGGAGCATACCAGTCATTCACTGTTGCTGATTTTGATACGGACGGTGATCCTGATATTTTATCTGAAGCCGAAAATGACCAGGTCAGATTATTTCTTAACGACGGTCTTGGCAACTTCTCTCCTTCAATTGTATCCGGAGGTTTTACGGGAATACCGGCAGACCTCGATAATGACGGAGATCCGGATATTGCAAGGATCTATTCAGGAAATGATGTAATTACCGCAAAGAATCAGAATGGATCATTCATTCCTCAAAACAGTATTATCATTCCGGAGCATTGTCAGGAATCCTATTTTTATTTGTATCCGTTCATTGAAATTGCTGATATGGATAATGATGGGGATCCGGACATAACAGAGTTTAATCTTGCATTTTTTGATTATATCTCGGGGATTTTTACAGGTTGTGAATCTCTGGAGTTAATGAAAAACAACGGACAGGGAATATTTACTGACACTACACTAATTACTGAGAATTTCATTGAAGGATATTCTGTCCTGGATAAATACAGCTTTGCTTTATTAAATTATGACAACGATAATGATGTAGATATTTTAACTTCATATAAAAAAGGTACAAATCAAGGTAACGGAAACTTTCAATTCTATCCCGTCAATAATATGTTCAATACTCTCCATTCTGCTGATCTTGACGGAGACGGGGATCAGGATATCATATTTGTCTCATACCGGTCATTTCTGCCCAAAAGAATAATCCTTATAAATGACGGGAATGGAAATTTCACCTTAGATTCTAATCTGATTTCAAATGATATCAATCAGATTCTTTATACTGCAGATCTTGATGGAGACGGGGATATTGATATGCTGAATTCAGGGAACGGTAAACTGTATATCAATTCCAATATAAATTGTATCATAACAGGACCTTCCAGTGTGACGGTAAATTCACAACCTGTTTCTTATTCAGTTTCCAATAATATCGGTTACTGGATACTTTCAAATTACGATCAGACTCAGGCATCAATAGTATCCGGTGCTTCTGATGACACAGTCTATGTCGATCCCGGCGGAGTGATCGGACATTTTGTGCTTTATTATCAGGACAATACAACTCTTTACTGTTCAAAGCACGTTTACGTGGATGCACCATTGCCTGCAGAACTAACGGCTTTTATTTCATCAGTTAATTCGGGAAATGTTACTCTAAACTGGACTACATCATCCGAACTCAATAACTCCGGTTTTGATATTGAAAGAAAAACTATCAGCTCAGACTGGATAAAAGCCGGTTTCGTTAAAGGAAGTGGTACTTTAAATACTCCAGTGAATTACTCCTTTACTGATAGAGGTCTGCAATCAGGAAAGTATAATTACAGACTGAAGCAGATTGACTTCAACGGCAATTTCACATATTACGAACTTCCTGAAGAAGTCACTATCGGCATTCCGGATAAATATGAACTTTCACAGAATTATCCGAACCCGTTCAATCCGGTTACGAATTTGGAATTTGGGATTTCGGAATTGGGATTGGTATCTTTAAAAGTATATGATGTAATGGGAAGAGAAGTTGTTACTTTAGTAAATGAAATTAAAGAGCCGGGATATTATACAATAAAATTCAACGCAGCCAATCTTGCAAGCGGTGTATACTTTTACAGGATGACAGCGGGGGATTTTGTTGCAGTTAAGAAGTTGGTAATACTTAAATAAATAATTTTTTTTAAAAGTGTTTGCTTTAAAAATAAAGTAATAAATAAAATTAATCCAATTTAAACCAAGAGGGAGAAAATGAAAACCTTAAATTCAATTCCTATCGGAAAAAGCAAAGGCAGAAGAATTATTAATAGATTCATCATTACTTTAATTCTGTTTATTTCGCTGTCCGCTTTAACAGTTAAATCACAAACCATAACTTTACCCGGAAGTACGATCGGCACTTTATCATATCTGAATATATCTTATTCCAATGCTAGTGGTATAAGCGGAAGCTGGATCGGCTTATATCCTGTGGATGCTAATGATCTTGGATATCTGACATATCAGTATATTGATACAAGTGTAAACGGTAATCTTATGTTCAAAGAGATCGAGCAGACAGGACTTTTTAATTTCAGAATGTTCAGAGGAAACGGATACGATAAAATATGCACAAGTCCAACATTTCTTATAAAGCAGGGAGCCATTCATGATTCCGCTTTTCAGAACGGGGGCATTTACAGAAGTGATGTGTTGCTGAATAATCTTGACAACTGGGGAACGGTTGTTAAAATTACTAACAATGATAAGATAGTAGTTGCAGGCACGGCAAAAACAGGAATACTGGATCCTGATAATTTTGAGATGAATGAATTCACGGTGACAAGATTCAATGCAGACGGAACGCTGGATAATAGTTTCGGACAAAACGGAATTGTTCATACTTCTTTTAATACTATCAGTGCAAAAGAATTAAAAGCTATGGCAGTCCAGTCTGACGGAAAAATAATAGTAGGAGGAAATGGTGTGATACAGGGAAGTAACAGGATGTATGCATTTATGATGATGAGATATACAATTAACGGTCAGCCTGATAACAGTTTCGGAACAAACGGACTTGTCATTACAAATATGCGTTATTCAAATGAGCCGGCGAATTACTGCGATGATGATATGAGATGTATAGAAGTTCAGTATGACGGAAAAATTTTAGTATCAGGCGGATCAATTGTGAATCTGCCGTTTTTCCCCGGAAGACCTGTCATAGCAAGATACAACAGTGACGGCAGTCCGGACAATTTATTCGGGACAGAAGGAAAAGTTACTCCTGATCTGTATATCACTTACAGAGGATATGCAGAATCCATAATTCCTCCGACTCAGTCCGGTGACGGAAGCTTTTATATTGGAGTTACAGCATCTGCTCAATCCGGGATGAATGGTAATGTGATATACAAACTTCATGAAAACGGAAATTTTGTAACAGGATTTGGAACAGGCGGAGCTGTTCTCGAAATGCGACCGGGTTATCACAACAATCAATATGTGAAGTCCCTCGCGAAAGCTCCTGACGGATCACTTATTTTAATGGGAGGAAGCAACACTTTTGCATTCTGGACAATGAAGAAAGATGCTTCGGATGGTTCATCCATTTCATCTTTTGGTGATAATGGTTTGGTTTACTATGACCCTACATATTCAGGAGATACTCCCTGTGGGATGGTCTTTGGAAATGATGATAATATAGTGATCGGAACAACGACTTTGAATAACAGATGGTCAATAGCCAAACTGTCTTTGACCGGACAAATTATGACAGAGTTCGGAACTTCTTTTTTTGAACTTAAGGAAAATAATAATACTGTTCAGAGTTTTGTAAGTTCTATAGCAAAACAAAGCGATGGAAAATATATACTCACAGGAGGTTCAAAATTTCCAAGTTCAGGCAACTGGGATCTTATCGTAATGAGATTTAAAGAAAATCCTGAGGTATACATCGGGATAAATCAGATAAGTTCTGTAGTTCCGGAAAAATTTGAATTACGTCAGAATTATCCAAACCCGTTCAATCCGGTTACTAATTTGGAATTTGGAATTTCGGAATTGGGATTAGTGTCTTTAAAAGTTTATGATGTAATGGGAAGGGAAGTGGTTACTCTTATTAATGAAATTAAAGAGCCGGGATATTACAGAGTAAAATTCAACGCAGCTAATTTATCCAGTGGAGTTTATTATTACAAAATGACAGCAGGGGATTTTGTTGCAGTTAAGAAGTTGGTAGTTTTGAAGTAGCAGCGATTTTATAGTTGTATAAGTGCCGGAACGAAAGTCCCGGCACTGCTTAATTTAATAAACTATAATTTATAACTTTCAAGTATCGACCTAAACGCTGTAATAAAATAATCTATATTCTCTTTCGAAATAATCAGTGGCGGGATAATTCTGAGAACGTTGTTGTTTGTAATATTTACAAAAATATTCTTCTCTGCGAATTTTTGCATTAATGTTTTTGCGAATTCGTCTTCTACTTCTACACCAAGCATCAATCCTATTCCTCTGATGTCTTTTATGATCTCAGGATATTTTTCCTGTAATTTTTCGAGTTCCGTTTTCAATAATTTCCCCATATTATCAGCATTTTCCATGACTCCGTTTTCAAGTTCTTTCATCACTGCAATACCTGCTGCGCATGAAACAGGGTTGCCTCCAAAGGTTGTTCCGTGCTCTCCTGTCTTTATTATATCTTTTAAATCATTTTTTATTAATACAACGCCAAGAGGAAGTCCGCCTCCGATCCCTTTTGCAACGACACATATATCGGGAGTGATATTGTAATGCTGAATCGAAAGAAACTTACCCGTTCTGCCCGCTCCGCACTGTATGCAATCTGCAACTATAAGAAAATTATATTTTCGTTTCAGTTCTGCAAGTTTGTTAATGTAACTCTCGCTCACAGTACTTAATCCCCCCTCTCCCTGAATGAATTCAAGAAATACTGCTGCGGTATTTTCGTTAACGGCTTCGGTTAATTCTTTTTCATTATTATGTGTCAGAAATATAACTCCGGGCATTAAAGGCTCATAACCTGTTCTGTATTTTTCTTTATATGTCAAAGACAAAGCTCCGTATGTCCTTCCGTGAAATCCTCCTTTGAAAGAAATGATCTCATTTTTGCCAAGCGGATTTGCATATTTCCGGACAAGTTTTATGGCAGCTTCAATAGATTCGGTACCGGAAGATGTCAGAAATAATTTATCATAACCTGAAAGTCTCAGAATATTCTCTGCAAATGCTATCTGAGTGTCCTGAAGGAAATAATTTGAAAGGTGATTATATTTTTTCAATTGTTCTGTAATCGCTTCTGATACTGCAGGGTTATTGTATCCCAGAATATTCACTGCCAGACCTGCAAACATGTCAAGATATATCTCACCTGATTTGGAATATAACCAGACTCCTTTGCCGTATTCGATTTCCTGTTCGAGCCGATTGTATGTCTGAAGAAAATATTTTTCTTCTTTTTCTTTGTTAACTTTTTTGCTCATTAATTTATGAACTCCTCGTATGCTTTTTTATGTGAGAGAAAATCGGGCATACTTTCTGTAAAGCCATAAGCTCCGGCATTCAGAATGGCAAGTATGTCTCCGGGTTTGGTTTCGGGTAATTCTGCATTGTCATCAAATTCATCGAGCGAAGTACAAAGCGGTCCTGCAATCAGGTAGTTTCCTTTACTTGTTCTTTCCTCGAGCAGGGCAGTAAGATTAACAATCGGATGATTCTGACCTATCAGAGCAGGTCTGACCAGATGATGGACGCCGCCGTCAGTTACAGCAATGTTTTTTCCCCGGGAAATTTTTGTGTACAGTACTTTTGTTAAATAAATTCCGCAAAGTCCTGACAGGTATCTTCCCAGTTCAAAATACATTTCAACTTTCTCTGAAAACTTCCGGATCTTTTCTTCCTTAAAAAATTCATTCAGACCTTCTCCGAGAGAATTTATATCCATCTCACTCTCATCCTCACTGTAAGGAATTCCAAACCCGCCGCCGAGATCTATTCTTTTCACTTTAAGATCATTATGCTCATTAAAATGTATAGCCGTATTTATTACGTCTTTCGTATTCTGCAGAATTTTATTGTGATCAAGAATTTGTGATGAATTGAAAATGTGAATTCCGTTAAGATTGACATTGCTCATACTTTGAGCTAGTTCAATAAATTCAGGGATCTGATCCAGGTCTATACCGAACTTACTTATACCGCTTCCTCCTATGATCCTGTTCTTTTCGCTTGAATCAAACGGCGGATTTATTCTTACAAGTATGTCCTGTTTAATATCAGTTTGTTTTGCAATTGTGTTAATTAACTCAAGTTCCTGAAACGATTCTACATTTATGCTGAGTATCTTTTCTGATATAGCAAACTTTAACTCCTCTTCTGTTTTACCCGGACCGGTCAGCATTAAATGAAGATTGTCAAAACCTGCATCCATTGCATTCTTCATTTCCATCAGCGATGCAGTATCACAACCTGCTCCGAGCCCGTGAATGAATTTTAAAATCTCTTTATTCGGATTGCTCTTCTGTGCATAAAAAACATTAAAATTTCCCGGGATATTTTTCCGGAATAATTCATACTGATGTTCAATTACTTTTTTTGAATAAAGATAAAACGGGCTTTTATAATTATCAATGAAAGGCTTAAGGCTTTCCAATTTATTGATCTTAAAAAATCTGTGCTTCCCAATATCTGATTTATTAAAAAACATTATCTTAACAGATCCTCCAGACTGATGGATTTTCCTGTTTTTTCATCACGGTATTTTATGATCACAGGGCAATATAAATGTATATTTTCCGCAACACCTTTACCCGAGCTTACAGGTCTGCTACCTGCTACTACCACTGCATTTTCAGGAATGACCAGAGTCTTGCCTTCCTCTTTTCTTATAAAATTTCCGTTTACATTATCATATACCGGAGTTGATGCATTTAAAATTACACCGGTTCCGATCACTGCATTCTTTTTAATAATTGTACCTTCATAAATTCCGCAATTGCCTCCTATGAAAACATCATTCTCAATTATGACAGGCAATGCGCCTACAGGCTCGAGTACACCACCTATCTGCGAAGCTGCAGAGAGATGAACATTTTTTCCGATCCTTGCACAAGAACCTACCAGTGCATGTGAATCGATCATACTTCCTTCATCTACATAAGCGCCGATATTAATATAAGACGGAGGCATTATTATTGTACCGCCCGCAACATAAGCTCCGCTCCGGATTATAGATCCTCCGGGAACAAGTCTGACATTATCACTTACATTAAAATATCTGTATGATAATGTATCTTTATCATAAAAACTCCATTCTCCGATATTAACCTCAGACAATTTACCGTGTTTAAAACCAATTAGGATCGCTTCCTTTACCCAGGTATTTACGATCCAGTTACCGTCAGTATTCTCAACAACTTTCACACTGCCATCCTCAAGAGCTGCAAGGAATTCTTCATAAAAAGGAAGAACTTCCTCTCTCGAAATATCAGAATTTGTTTTTAACTCGTTGTACTTTTCTAAAATTGACATTATTTAATTTTTAAATTTTGCAAAGTGCCGGCCATGATATCAAACGTCTTTCGTGTAGACGTATAAAGAGGAGGACGAAGTACATTTTCGATCAGCCCCAAATACGCAAAACCTGCTTTCACCGGTATCGGATTGCTTTCAATAAAACAATTTTTAAATAACGGCATTAATCTGTGATGTTCTTTTGCTGCATTTTCAAAATCAAATTTCATTATCAGAGTCAAGTAATCTGATAATTCTTTCGGGGCAAGATTTGATGCAACACTGATAACTCCTTTTGCACCCGTTACGCAAAGCGAAAGAGTCTCATCATCATTTCCGGAAAGTACTGAAAATCCTTCCGGGGAATTTCTGATGATCTCGCTTATCTGATCATAATTGCTTGAAGCCTCTTTTGTTGCAATAATATTTTCGAGTTCGGCAAGTCTGAGACATGTATCAGCATTCATATTTACAGATGTTCTCGCAGGTACATTATACATGATAATGTTTTTATCAGTACTTTCAGAGATAGCCTTAAAATGATTATACATTCCTGCCTGCGTCGGTTTATTATAATAAGGTGTAACGATCAGAAATGCATCTACTCCCGTATATTCAAATTCTCTGATGTTGTTAATTACTTGTTTTGTGCTGTTACTTCCTGCGCCGACTACAACCGGAATTTTACCTTTAGCCTCTTCTACCGAAATTTCCAGCAGCTTGGTTTTTTCATCATCTTCGAGACATGGAGTCTCTCCTGTAGTTCCGAGCGGAACAATAAAATGTATCCCGTTATCTATCTGCCTTTTAACAAGACTTCTGAAGACATCATAGTCAACTGATAGATCTTCCTTAAAAGGTGTAATTAATGCCGTACCGCATCCTTTGATTTCCATATTATTTTTTATTTATTATTTTAGATTTTAACATCTCCCTGAAATCCCAGATGCCTCCGGTTTCAGCGATCCATTCAGCGGCAATTACAGCTCCAAGAGCAAAGCCCTCGCGAGAATAAGCTTCATGCCTTATTGAGATCTTATCATACTCCGATTCAAATCCTGCTTCATGGATACCTTTTATGAAGCCAGTTCTGACAGAGGATATTTCAGTTTCTTTTTCTTTTTTAATATTCTTATCAATAATTTTTTTAGTAGTTATCGCTGTACCTGAAGGTATATCGAGTTTTTCCTTATGATGGAGTTCTATAACATACGGATCATAATCCGCATGTTCTGAGATCAGTCCTGAAATAAAGTCCACTGCTTCAAAAAATATATTCACTCCAAGCGAAAAATTAGTGGCATACACTAGGTTCGTGTTATTCTTTTTAAAATAATCAATGACTTCAGATTTGATATCGTCCCATCCTGTTGTACCGACTACTACACTGCTGAATTTATCTGCAAGAGTTTTGTAATTTGCCTTAAATGCTTCCGGTGTCGTAAAGTCAATACAGACAGCATCGGAAGACGGAAATTCAGCAAGCTCTTTTTCTGAATCTATTGTCTTTAAAAGGTTATGATTTCTCTTCATGAGAATACCCTCAATGACCTTACCCATTTTTCCGTAACCGGTTAATACTATATTCATAATTTTAATTTTTTATCTACCCTGGACTTCTGAAAAAATGTTTCTTTACCAAAAAGCCACTAATCCACAAAGGCACTGAGTTTTCTTAAAATCTATTCTAAACTCAACCAAATAAACTTTCAACTTTCAACTTTCAACTTTTAACTTTCAACTTTCAACTTTCAACTTTCAACTTTTAACTTTCAACTTTCAACTTTTAACTTTCAACTTTCAACTTTTAACTTTTAACTTTTAACTTATTTAAAAAACGTATCATGCAATTTCTGCAGTACATCTTTCAATTTATCTTTATCCACCACAAAACTAATATTGATCAATGATGACCCGAGAGAGATCATTGTAATATTATAATCAGAAAGCACACCGAATATTTTAGCGGCAATTCCTTTTGTGTTTCTGATATTACTTCCCACAACGCAAACAAGAGATTTGTCCTTTTCGACATTCACTTTGGCAAATTCCGAGAGTTCGGATTTAATATCTTCAAGATATTCATTGTTGTCAAGTGTAACCGAAACGTTAACTTCAGATGTAGTGATTAGATCTACGGATGTTTTATGCCGGTCAAAAACCTCGAAAATTTTTCTTAGATAGCCGTATGAATTAAGCATCCTCATGGAAAATATATTCATCACCGTAATATTTTCCTTACATGAAATTGATTTTACTTCCTTCTCATTATCTGAAACGTAGTTAAGAATTATTGTTCCCTCAGTCTCAGGTGACCTTGAATTTTTTATCCATACCGGGATATTTTTTTCGACAGCCGGCTGAATTGTCATCGGGTGCAGAACTTTTGCACCGAAGTATGTGATCTCAGCAGCTTCCTCAAAAGATATTTTTGAAATTATTCTGGTCCCCGTTACTTTGCCGGGATCGGCAGTAAGCATTCCGTCAACGTCTGTCCAGATCTGTATCTCTTCAGCATTCAATGCCATTCCAACAAGTGATGCCGTATAATCCGATCCTCCTCTGCCGAGAACAGTGGGAGTTCCGTCCATCGAACTTGCAATAAATCCCTGTATGACCGGTACGAATCCATTTTGAATACTTGCTGATAATGTGTTCTGTGTCCTTAGCGTAATTTCAGAAATATTTGGTTCGCCTTTGAGAACGTTATTGTCAGTAATTATAAATTCTCTCGAATCAAGAAGCAAAGAATTTATTCCTCTTTCTTTCATTGCGCAGGATGTTATCAGAGTTGACATTAGTTCACCATAAGAAACAATTTTCACATGACTCTTAGGAGATAATTCAGATAAAAGAGAAACACCTTTCAGCAGATCTGTTATTTCTGAAAAATAAATTGTTAATTTTTGTATGAGTTCGGACAGGGAAGTCTCATCTTCAACTAGTCCTGTAGAAATTTCAATATGTCTTGTTTTGAGATTCTCAATATCTTCATTTGCCTTAGCAAGTTCACCGGCTGCAGCGAGGTTGGCGCAATTTATAAGAGTATCAGTAGCTTTTGAAATGGCTGACAGAACAACAACAGGCTGCCTGTCAAGTTTAGATCTTACAATGCTGCAGAGCCTGTCAATCGCTTCAGAATCCTGCACGGATGTTCCGCCGAATTTCATTACTATCATAATAATCCTTCCTTTACGAGATATTCCGCATTAATGATCGCAGCTCCGGCAGCGCCGCGTATAGTGTTGTGTCCGAGTGCTGTATATTTCCAGTCAAGTACTCTGCATTCACGAAGATTACCAACTGATACTGTCATGCCGTTACCTTTTCCCGCATCAAGTATCGGCTGTGGTCTGAACGGATTTTCAAAATATCTTATGACATCTATTCCGGTGTCTTTTAAAAATTCAGTATTATATTCATCAAAACTGTTCAGTATCTGATCAGCTGTTGCTTTCTTTTCGGTCTCGAATGAAACTGAGATAGTATGTCCGTCTCTGACAGGAACTCTGTTGCACATTGCCGAAATTTTAAAATCAGCAAAGTTGATTTTTCCGTTCTCATATTTACCGAAAATCTTAAGTGTCTCGGTTTCCATTTTCGCTTCCTCATCCGGAATGTGCGGAACAACATTGCCGAGTATGTCCAGAGAGGGGACTCCCGGATATCCTGCGCCCGAGATTGCCTGCATGGTTGTTACCATTACTTTTTTCAATCCGAAGCTTTTATAGACAGGATAAAGAGAGAGACATAAAACTATAGTCGAGCAGTTAGGATTTGTAACAATAAATCCTTTCCTGTTATTTTGTTTTTGAGCATCTATCAGTTTATAATGTTCGGCGTTTATTTCAGGAATGATAAGAGGCACGTCATCAAACATTCTGTGATTTCTCGAATTACTTACAACGACATATCCGTTCTCAGCCATGGTGCTTTCGATCTCACCGGCTACTTTAGAGTCAAGTCCGGAGAATAAAACTTTGCAGTCAAGATCAGGTGAGCAGTTTTTGATCTTCATTCCGGCAATGTTTCCGGGAATGTCATTTGGTTCGAGCCAGTTTACAGTATTCTCATAAATACTACCGGCGGATCTTTCTGAAGCTGCTATTTCAGTTACTTCAAAAAGAGGGTGTTTATCAAGAAGTGCGATAAGCTTTTGTCCAACCGCTCCTGTGCATCCGAGTACTCCGGCTTTTATTTTTTCTATACCCATTTTAATATTAATTAAAGATCAGCTTAATTTTTGTTTTAACTTATGATAAATATCTATAAGGTCATCAACTGCTTTGTTCATATCTGAAATTCTGACTTTCTCATTCTCCGTATGAGCATCAAGAATGCTGCCCGGACCATATAACAGACATTCGCCGAGATTATATAATTCAGGAGCATCACTTCCATAGGAAACCACACCTATTTCAAAACCATCGACTGTAACAAAGTCCATTGGCCTATCACCATATTTAAAATTCACCTCTGTATGTTCGTCGATAAGAAGGGGAATGATCTCATTAATTAGATCATGAGTCGTCTTTGTAGTACGGAAAAAAATCTTCAAACCCGCTTTATCCGAAACTACATTATGCGCATTATCGGAATAGACTTTACCAATATTGAAAGTTGTCTCACCTAGAACTTCATCTTTGGCGAATTCATATATTCTTAACCTCTCTATAAATGAAGCCATTCTCATAACTGCATCATCTCCGTTTTCAGGATATCCCGAATGACAGGATCTTCCTTTAAAAACAATCTCGGCAAGAATATTACCCTTTGATGCGCGGATGAGCTTGTTCCCGGTCGGCTCGCCGACTATCACATACTTACAACCCTTAATGACTTTATTGGCAGCAATCGCTCCGTAAGAACCAACTTCTTCTCCGGCCAGCATCAGCAGTCCGAAATTAGTTTCACCGGATTCAAAAAGTCTTTCACAGACAGATGACATTACAGCGATCTGACCTTTTGCGTCACAGGATCCTCTGCCTTTAATGATATCTCCATCCATAGAAGGAGGAATATAAGGAGGCACGGTATCAAAATGTGAACAAAATATTATCACGGGTTCACCCCATTTATAAAATAGATTCTTCTTTCCGTTTTCTATATTAATAACATCCAAGACAGATCCTTCGGGTCTATATCCGTTTATCAGATAATCCGCAACGGAATTTTCACTTCCCGATGTGGAGTCGATTTTCATTATGCCTAATAAAAAATTCTGCATTAAATAAAATTTATTTGTATCAAAGGCTAAGTCTCTTTGCTTTAAGGAGATTATGACTCAAGTAATTTATTTCCGGTTTAGGTTCCTTTTTTTAATCGGGAAATCTGATACGGGTAATATTAACCTCACAAAAGCTTTTATAAGAATTTGTTAGTATGGAAATAAAAATCTCTGAAATGAATTTGGGATTTTAATTGGCTTTCAGGATTACGGTAATTACTGCATTTATATTCAAAAATTACCTGCAAATTTACGAAAAAAAAGTAAGTTTTAATATTCAAAAATGTGAAAAAGCATTGTCTGAAGTGTGAATTTAGTTTAAAACTTAAATTTGTAAATTAACGGAATAGTATATCTTATCTTAATATCTGTTATAATAAAGATAACTGATTAAAATAAAGAGAGAAGTCTTGTTTTCGCGGCGTTAATTGTTGTAATTATCTGACAAAGTATATTAATGAAAAATTTTACGTTATATAAATCCTTTCATATCAATAAAAAGTTATAAGAAGATCATTTGTCAGTGATGATAAGCTTATGAGTATATATCTTACCTTCATCCATAAGATGCAAAAAGTAAAGTCCTGCTGGAAGACCTGCCCGGGGGATGGTAAATGACTCTCCGGAAATATTGTTGATCCTCATTACTTCCTGCCCAAGCGAATTGAATATAGTGAGTACAGATTTTTTTAAAACTTTATTAGTGCTTATGGAAGTTCTGTCAGAGAATGGATTCGGATATATATGCACGGGATCAGATTCGCTGTTTGTGCCGGAAATGCCGGTATTGGTTGAAGGTAAAATTCCAGTAGGAGGATTCTGCAGTTCAAATCTGATTATTTCCCTTGAAGGACCTGTTATCGTTCCGAAATTAGAGTAAAGATATATTTCATTATCAGGCATTACAACTCCGGCAATATCCCCGATCTTTTTTGTATTATTTATTATCAATGGGAAATTCATAGTATCCAGAAAGCTTACACTGTCAGCGTCTGCGGGCCAGTTGATACCATCCGGTGAAACTGCTTTACCCATATATTTTATCAGATTCATTGCATACATGATATACTCGCCGTTTACTTTCAGGACTTTAGGATCATGAAATTTCTGATACAGCACTCTGAAATTTCCCCAGTTCATTCCGTCAGGAGAAGTTCCATAGATCAGATGACTTGGTGTCATGAGAGAAGAAGTATCCGGATTTCCTGAAAAGATGGCTGCGAAAGTTCCGTCAGACTGCATCCAGAAAGAGCCGTGCGCTGCAAGCAGGAAAGGTGAATTTATATCATAAGGTTTTATGTCAATCCTTATGCCTTCCTGTACGAAATTTATACCATCATTTGAAATTGCGCTTCTAATGTGGTAGGACGGAGAGGTTGAAAATTTTTGTGTAGCCCGGTAATACATTCTGTACTGACCTGAATTAAGTCTGACGACACTTGCGCCGCCAACTATATAATTTCTTGCAGTCGTATCAAGAGGACCGCAGAAGCAGGTGTCATTATAAGACCAGTGAACAGCATCAGCAGATGAAGCGTATCCGATACATTGCTTTATGACAGGACCGGCTTGCTGTAAATTAAAGTACATTCTGTAATTTCCATCTGGAAGTCTTATCACTTCAGCCATTGTCACAGTCGAATTCTGAAAACCCGGAGGGAAACTATTTATAGTCTGCCCGATACTGTAATCCTGCATTTTCCAGATCTCCGTCTGCGGGAAGGATGCAGAGCAGAATGAAAGCATAACAATTGAAAGCGTAATTATTCGTTTCATCTTGATAATACAAGTTAAGTTAATTTTCAGAAATTTAGTTTCTGAAGCAAACCTGTCTATTCAATTTAACAAAATTATTTTCTTTTTATAAAAAACAATGTGCCCGGAATAAATTTCAGATAACTTACAAATTGATTATCAAAATTAAAAAAAATTATAACCCTTCAAACTTAAAAGGAGATGTTTCAACAAACTTATCTGCAGAATTTCCAGAGTATACTTCACCTTTTGTAAGACTGAGTTTTTTGACAGGAGCGTTTTCTGAAAAATTGACATCCTTAAAATCCACCCAGAAGGTATTTGGTGTAGTTGTAGTTTCAAAATAATAAACTCTGTTTTTCTGATCTGAAACAGATCTCCACCGGGTAGAAGATATATTCGGCTGACCTGGTGTGGTGATACCGAGCGGTACGGAACAGTTTCTTATTACGCTGAATACGCTTGCAACTGCTAATCTTATGTCATCAGTTTGTGGAATGGCTTTTATATAAAATGAAGCTCTTACAAATCTGTCAGCAGCCCTGTTTGTGCCGGGGAGGAAAACTGTCCCTCCGATATCACTCCAGTATTCTTCAAGCGCAAGCTGTTTATCAAAAACAGGTGAATTGGTCATAACATTATAAGAGCGGTCATGATGAATTACCAGTTTACCATTTATAAATTCAAAAATTGCATTGTCCCCTGTGGGATCAGATACAGAAAGATGAACAGTGACGATCCTGTCCGTACCCGGGATGTTTGATGTAATAATAGTAAAGTTTTCTTTCTGAAGTTCCGTGACAGCTTCGTCAACAGTTGCGAAATTGTCAAGAACATACTGGAGCCAGGCAGCAACAGTCAGACCTGCTTTTTGTTTATCCCATATCGGATATTCGGATTCTGCAAGCCAGTTCAGATTTGCAACCAGACCTTTTTCATTCATTCCGTCAGTACTTGAAATATCATAAGCTGATGCGATCACACTTCCGTATTTAGAAGTCCATTCGATTGTATTTGGCGGAGTCTCACCGCTTTTATTCATTCCTCTCGGAAAGATCCAGAGATTGGTTCCGATATCTTCATTCCAGTCCATGGATCTGGCGGTTATAATTGTATTGCCAGGACCCTGATATACTACCCTTGTGCATGCATATAAAAATGAAGACCGCATAAGTATCAAAGCAAAGAATAAGCCGGTAAATGAAATAATTATTTTGAATTTTTTCATATCATATTTTTTTAAATTTAATATCAGATTTATTTTATGAAGAACGTATTTTTTGTCCGGGTTAGATTTAAAGGATCATACCTGAAATAAAGGGTTTAATATAAAATAATTGAAATGGAAAAAAAGTATAAATCTGCCATTATTAATGTAAATATGCAAAGTTCATACAGATATGTTATATTAAATATATCTGAAATTTAACATGATATAAATATTTATTTTTGAAATATATTTTATTATTTTACCCAATCATTGTAGAGACGCGATTTATCGCGTCTCTACAACCAAAAAAACAATTCAACCAAAACACGAAATATACAGACGCGATAAATCGCTTTTGTCAATTCAACCGAAAAAACAATTCAACCAAAAAACAATTTAATGAGACGCGATAAATCGCGTCTCTGCGAATTAAAATGTTACGATAAAATATAGAATTCAATTTTGAAAACGATAACGTATATGCTATGTCAGATAAATTCAAAAATAAATACCGCATTGAATCTGCCCGATTACAGTCATGGGATTACGGAAATAATGGCGCATATTTTATAACCATTTGTACAAAGAACCGTGAACATTTTTTTGGTGTAATTACAAATGAAGAAATGCATTTGAATGAAACCGGGAAACTGGCAGATGAATATTGGGTTGATATTCCAAATCATTATCCATTTATAGAGTTAGGTAATTATACTGTAATGCCAAATCATGTTCATGGAATATTGATAATAGAAAAATCGGATTTTGATAAATATGTGGATGGGACGAATAAGGATTCTGATGTTGGTGGAGGAGACGCGATAAATCGCGTGTGTACGGATAAGCGGGGTGGGGTAACGGGTGAAAAGAACCCAATGTTTTATGATAATATTTCACGGATTATCAGATGGTATAAAGGCAGGTGTACATTTGAAATTCATAAAATTAATCCCGGTTTTGGATGGCATCCGCGTTTTCATGATCATATAATTCGTGATGCCGGATCGTTTGAACGAATTCAAAATTATATTGCTGATAACCCTAAGAAATGGAACAGTGATAAATTTTATAAAAAAAGAAGATTAAAAAAATAAAATCATTTCTTAAAATTAACTAAATCAGTTTTTCCTGTAAACTGTATTCCCTTCTTTTATTGTCTCTTCAACATTGATGTCTTTGATGTCATCCGGAGCAACTTTTAAAGGGTTCTTATCAAGTATTACAAGATCCGCAAGCTTACCTTTTTTTAGGGTACCTTTGTTATTTTCTTCAAAATGCTGATATGCTGACCAGATCGTAATTGCTTGCAATGCTTCATAAGGAGTAAGTCTTTCTTCTTCACCAATGATTACTCCTGATCGGGAAGTTCTGTTAACAGCTGTCCAGATTACACGCATAAGATTCGGCAAAGCTACAGGTGCATCTGTATGGATAGTTATTTTCAAACCTTTGTTTAATGCTGAACGGGTAGGACTGATCACATTGCCGAGTGAGTCACCTATAATTTGTTTATGCCAGTCACCCCAGTAAAATGTATGAAGCGGAAATAAGGAAGCTATTACGTCTAATCTTTTCAAAGAGTCAAGCTGATCCATTCTCACATATTGCCCGTGAACCAATACATTTCTTCTTCCTTCGCTGCCGTATTCTTTTGCCGCCACATCCATTGTTCTGATCATCTGATCTACTGCAGCATCTCCATTTGCATGAGTGAGTATCTGCCAGTTATTTTTAAATGCAGTTTTATAAATTTCTTCAACGTCTTTATCATTTTTAATAGCAGGGTAACCAAGATAATTATTATCTTCTCCCGGAGGAGGAATGAGGTAAGGGATTGTTCTCCACGCAGTTCTACCCTGCGGTGAACCGTCGAGTGTTACTTTTTCCCCACCGATCCTGTAATGATTAATATAATTTTTACTGTACCATTTCGTTTCCATATATTTTGTAAACAAATAATCAATATATGAAACGACATCAATTTTAAGAAATCCTGTTTCAGCAAGTCCGGCAAGCAGTTCATGGTTTTCCATAGCTCTTCCTTCCTGCGCTGTAGTATAACCGTAACTCATTGCCATTTCCTGTCCGGCTTTCATGAATTTTAACATAGAATCTTTATTTGCCGGTGTAAGCGCTTTTACATAATAAGGTATTGCAGCAAGTTCTTCAAGCACTCCGTTTGGTTCAGTAGATCCCGGTATTCTTCTTATTATACCGCCGTCAGGATCTTTTGAATCAGAATTTATACCGAGCATCTCAAGACCTTTGGAATTCACTGCTGCAAAATGTCCTGATATATGAATGATCATGATCGGGGTTTCAGTGGAAACTTTATCCAGATCCTCCTTTGTAGGGTGTCTTTTTTCTTCCAGGACCGAATCATCATACCCCATACCGAAGATCCAGCCTGTAAGAGCAATATTCTCAGGTGTAGGCCAGTTTTTGAGTTCATTTATCAGATCAGGAATACTGTTTACATTTGCATCAGGGGAAGGAAGAATTTGTGCACCAATTGCCTGATTTGAAAATGCGGCAAAGTGAGAATGTCCGTCTATGAAACCGGGAAGCATTGTCTTACCTTTAAGATCTGTCATTGTTGTACTGTCGCCTTGTAGCTTTTCGGCATCTGCTTTCTTACCCACAAAAATTATCTTACCGTCTTTTATTGCTATGGCTTCAGCATAATTTGAGCTGTCAACTTCCATAGTGATTATGTCACCGCCGAAGTATATGATATCTGCTGCATCTTTAGAAGCAATTTTTTGAGTTTGTTGGTTGCAAGAGCAGTAAATAACAGAGAAAGTAAAACATATAATAAATAATAATTTCTGAGTATTGATAAATTTCATTTATAAAAAAGGTTTAAGTTTGGATTGTGAATAAAATTAAATATTATATTTAAAAATTCAATACTCTTAACAAGACTATTTAAATAGGCTGATAAAAAAATCACGATGAATTTTGCTATTGTATCATTTATAGTTTTAATATGTTTATACACAAATTTCAATTTTAATTTATTCAGTTAATATCTAATTTACACAATATGGATTTAAATGGATAAAGATCTAAAAAGAAGACTATTAGGTACCGGGATTGCGTTGCTGACAATTCTATCTATAGGAACTTTCGGTTATTATTTTCTTTCAGATGAAAGATACAATTTATTTACTTGTCTGTATTTTACGGTAATAACAATTACGACAATAGGATTTGATGAAGTTGTATTAATGGAAGATCAGACAAATATCAGGATGTTTACAATGGTACTTGCATTTCTTGGAATTGGTCTGTTAACATATTTTGTGTCCACCGTATCCGTTGTATTTGTCGACGGTCATTTAAGAAAATCTTTTAAAAAACGAAAGATGGAAAAAAATATTAAAAATATGGAAAAACATTATATAGTTTGCGGAATCGGCAGACATTCACTTCACCTAATGGAAGAGCTTTCTTATTACAGCACCGATAATGTATGTATAGAAATAAACAGTGATGTAATTGAAAATGTAAAAAAAATTTTTACAGAGATGTCATACATTGAAGGTGATGCAAGTGAAGATGAGGTCTTGCTGAAAGCCGGAATTGAAAGAGCCGAAGGAATTTTCGCATCTACCAGCGATGACAATCTGAATCTTGTTATATGCTTATCTGCAAGAAGGTTGAACCCGGATATAAAGATAGTTTCATTGTGTGTAAATCACAGGAATTTGAGCAAGATCAAATTAGCCGGAGCCAATAAGATTGTTTCTACTAATTATATCAGCGGACTCAGAATGGCTTCCGAGATGCTCCGCCCTTCAAGTACTCACGTTCTCGATATTGTGAGCGGGGAAAAACATAAAAATATTAAAATAGAAGAAATAATAGTAACAGATAAAGAAGACGGAAAAAGTATAGCGAATTTAAAAGACAGTAAATTTAAGGATTCTCTTATCATTGCAATAAAATCGGAGGATGAATTGAATTTTAAACCTAATGGCAGTACTATTTTAAATAAAAATGATGAGCTTATTGTTTTGAGAACACCTAAATAGAGTGTGTAGAGTTTTTAGAGTGTGTAGTCCGCCGCGGCGGAGTGTAGAGTGTGTTGAGTGTTTAGAGTGTGTTGAGTGTTTAGAGTGTTTAGAGTGTTTAGAGTGTGTAGAGTGTTTAGAGTGTGTAGAGTGTTTAGAGTGTGTAGAGTGTTTAGAGTGTGTAGAGTGTGTAGAGTGTGTAGAGTGTTTATAGTGTGTAGAGTGAGTAGAGTGTGAAGAGTGTGTAGAGTGTGTGGAGTGAATAGAGTGAATAGAGTGAATAGAGTGAATAGAGTGAGTTAGTGAGCAGAGCGATTAGAGTATAAAAGATTGTTTTGAGAGATTGAAAAAATAATGATACAAATAATTTTATAGTCATATTGGAACAGGAAAATAGATTGAAAAATTTTGCGGATAAGATAATATCTTCTGATAAGAGGTCAGTTGCGCGGGCATTGAGCATAATTGAGAATGAGGACAGCAACAGTGAAGAATTATTAAAATTACTTTATAAACATACTGGTAACGCATACAGGATAGGAATTACAGGACCTCCCGGAGCCGGGAAATCCACTTTAACGAATAATCTTATAAAATTATTAAAAGAAAAGGGATACAAAATAGGTGTGATAGCCGTTGATCCGACGAGTCCGTTTACCGGCGGAGCATTGCTCGGAGACAGGATAAGGATGCAGGATTCCGGTTTGCTTGAAGATGTATTCATCCGTTCGATGGCTACAAGAGGAAGTCTCGGAGGATTAAGCAAAAGCGTAGTTGAAGCCTGTGACATACTGGATGCATCAGGCAAGGATTTTATTATAATTGAGACAGTAGGCGTTGGACAATCCGAGCTTGACATAGCACAGACAGCAGATACTACAATAGTAGTACTTGTACCCGAATCCGGAGACTCTGTACAGGCAATGAAAGCGGGATTGATGGAAATTGCGGATATATTTGTTCTGAATAAATCAGACAGGGAAGGCGCTGATGGAATTGTTTCCACTATTAAAAACATTATACATCTGAAACCTCCATCCAAAGATAACTGGATTATAGAAGTATTGAAAACCGTAGGAAGTCAGAATAAAGGCACTGAAGAGCTTTTCAATGAGATCATGAAACATAAGGATCATCTGGAAAAGACCGGTTATCTGAAGTTGAAAAGAAAAGATAATCTGAATAAAAAAATAAAAGGATTGATTCACAATAAACTGGAAGTGGAATTCTGGGACAGGAAAAAGCTTGAGTTTCTTGACGGAAAGATCGATGATATTCTGATAAAGAAGGAAGATCCATACAGCTTTGTCGAAGAGATAACCGGAATCAAAAATTGAAAAATAGACAAATTAACGGGATTTGATTATAATAAATTCATTGCTTTTGCAAAGCAAAAATTTTAGTTTTCAGATTCTTAAAAAATAAAAAGAAATTAATTTAATATAAAAAACTCACTGAGGAGAAGTTCTATTTAATGGAAAAAAATAAAATTAAGAATACCGGAATAATGAATAAGATGCGGGATAAGATGCCTCTGATCATTATAATACTGATCATAGCTTTTCTTGCCACCATAGTTTTTGAATGGGGAATGAATTATGTAGGATTAGGCGGAGGAAGTGATGCTTTCGGAAAGATCAATTCCAAGGAAATATCTTATCAGGAATTTGAAAGAATAGTATCGCAGCAGATAGATCAAATGAGACAGCAGAATCCGGATCAGGATATCGATGAAGCTACAATGAATCAGATAAGAGATCAGGTATGGAACAGTCTTGTAAGTCAGACCATTTCTCAGCAGGCTATAGAAAAATACGGCATAACCGTTTCAGATAAGGAAATACTTGACTGGATCTACAACAGACCTGAGACTCTTCCCGAACCTATTAAAAGAAATTTCATGGATTCTACCGGGGTTTTCAACGCAGGCTTTTATCAGCAAGCGCTTGGTATGAAAACACCTGAAGCGACACAGTTCTGGCAGTCAGTAGAAAATTACTGCAGAGAGACCTTGTTGTCTGAAAAGCTTCAGAACATTCTGACTCAGGGTGCTGTAGTAACTGAAAGTGAAGTGCTTGAAAAGTATAAGGAAGAAAATATAATGGCAAATTTTGATTACGCCCTTCTTGATCTAAATTCTTTAACAGATACAACTCAGTTTGCCGTAACTGACTCCGAGCTAAAAGATTATTACGAGAAGAATAAGTCAGATTTCAAACAGAATGAAAGTGTAAAAATGAAATATGTTCTGTTTTCTGATGCGGCAACCGCCGATGATTCGTCTTCTATGAAAAGAGATATCGAAGCTTATGCAAAAGATATGAAGAAAGCTACTCTTGAAGATTCTTCACTTATAAAACTTGTGAATCAGAATTCTTCAATACCATTTAAAGATGAATATCAGCCGTCAAACGTATTCAAAGGTCCTGCTACCACTTTCCTTTTTAATGCAAAACCGGGAGACGTTTCGGATGTACTTATAACTGATGAAGGATATCAGGCTATAAAGCTTCTTGATTCAAAAGAAGGTGAAAATGTTTACATTAATGCGACTCACGTACTTGTGAATTTCGGAACTGATACCGCTGCAGCAAAAAATAAAGCTCAGGATATTTACAACAGAATTAAAAACGGAGAAGATATTAAAGTATTAGCTGAGCAGTTATCGGATGATCCTTCTGCAAAGCAGAATAAAGGAGATCTTGGTTGGTTCACAAAAGGTGCTATGGTTAAAGAATTTGAAGATGCAGCTTTCGGAGCAAGCGTCGGATCATTGGTAGGTCCTGTAAAGACAAATTTCGGATTTCATGTAATAAAAGTTTTCGGAAAGGAAAAGAAAGAATTCAAAGTTGCCTTGATAAACAAACCTGTCGTTCCAAGCAGCAGAAGCAAACAGCTTGTAAAAAGCAAGGCAGAGGAATTTTATTATCAGCTTGAAAAGGGAAAAATTCTTGATTCACTGGCTAAGGAAAATAATGTTGTAGTTCAGACATCCGGAGATATTTTAAGAGACGGACAGGTGCCGCTTGCAGGAAGTAATAAAAAAACCATAAGATCACTTTTCGACAATAAGGTTGGATTCATTACTGCACCGGTAAAAGTTCAGGGAGGATATGCTATATACGAATCCATTGACAAGAAACCCGAAGGTTTTTTAAACTTTGATTCTATCAAGGTTACTATGGTAAAACCTAAATTGGTAAATCAGAAAAAATACGCGGTTCTTGAAAACATTGCAAAAGATCTGGAGTCCAAGATCACTAACTCGGATCTGTTTTCTCTGAAAGAGATCGCTCCGCAATATACCTATGAGACAATTGATAGTTTTAAAGTATCAGCTCCAAATCCAAAGATAGGTCAGGATTATGCTTTAAGTACTGCAGTCATGAGTATGAAACCGGGTGAGATCTCAAAACCTATAAAAGGTTCAAAAGGATATTATATAGTTAAACTTAATTCAATTACCGAGTTTAATGAACAGGATTATCTGCTGAAGGCGTCGGATATAAGAAAAAATCTTTTAAATGCGAAAAAGCAGTCAATAGTAACAGACTGGCTGAACAAAATGCAGAATGAAGCTGATATAGTCGATAACAGGGATAAATTTTATTGATTATAATTCCTGCTGATCATTTGCTGCTTAATTTTGAGTATTGAGGGCAGAGATTAGTTGGGCAATAAAAATTGGATTTATTTTAAATATAAAAGTGTTAATTATAATCCACTGTATAAAATGTACGGTGGATTTTTTATGAATAAATTTAAATTAATTTCCCATGTATTTATACCCTTATTTTTTTTCCTCGGTTTCTCGGATGTGTTTTCTCAGAGAATAGAAGGCTTAAGTTTAGGCAGAGGTTACAGTATCATTCCGACTGTAAATTACGTATCATCTGCAGTAATACAATTAAATGCGTTTTCCGAAAGTGCGTTCGAAAGAGCGCAGACGGAAGAATTAAGCGGAGGTTATGGTTACGGGATCACCATCCGGAAAAAAATGTTCAATGAGGATCTTGCCTTTGGGATTAATGTAAATTATCTGTATATCTATGATAATGAGATCATACAGACTTTTCAGGATGAAAATACCAGGGTGAGAGCTAGAGTAACGGAAGAACTATGGATGGTACCTGTGGAATTTACGGGATATTTTAATATTCCCAATTTTTCGGATGACATAGAGATATTTTTAGGAGGAGGACTTGGCGCATATTTCGGGGACAGGAAACGGACAATTTTAAATCTTGAAAGTAAAACAGTATCCAAACAACCGGGATACAGTTTTCTTGTATTAAGCGGAATGGAATTTCTGATCTCAAAGCATTTTTCGGGAGTGTTTGAGATAAGGTTCAGTCAGGGAGAATATACAGTGAAAAGTGAATACCCGGCATCAGTCATTAATTCAAACGGAACAATTTATCAGCTTGATAAAAACTTAAATTCAAAAATATATGTTGACGGACTGAGACTTAGTCTCGGAGTCGGATATAACTTCTAAAAAAATATTATGAAAAAAATATTTCTCCTGATTTTCGTTTTTACAATTACTGTCTTTATTACAGGCAGTTCTAAAACAAATATAAAAGAAAACAAAAATTTCTCATCTGAAGAATTTTTTGTGAAAACCAAAACCATTCTGCCGGTTTCTGAAGCTACAGGAAAGATCTCACTTCAGACAGGTCTGAGTTCGCTCGACGATATTATCCGGAAATACAGGGTAACCGGAATTTCAAAAGTTTTCAATCTCGATAACGGAAATAAAAATATTTACGATAAACTCGGCATGGAAAGGATTTATTCATTCAGCTTAAATAATGATGCCGGATATTCTGATGATGAAGAATTGAAAGATGCGGTAAAAGAATTTAATAAAAATGAAAATGTAGAATATTCCGAACTGAATTATAAAGGATACGCTGCAGGAGTAAAGGGCACAAAATTTGACAGGCTGTTCAGTAAGAAGATCGCTTACTTTGAGCCTAATGATGAAATGTATTACAAACAGTGGTATCTGAAGAATTCCGGATCTGTAGAACCTTCATCAGGCGGCAGGAATGCGAAAGTAGGAGCCGATATTAAAATGCCGGCTGCATGGGAGATAGAGACCGGAAGTGATGATGTCGTAGTGGCAATACTTGATTCGGGAATAAAGGATGATCATCCGGATCTGGTAAACAGGATGTGGATAAATACAGAAGAGATTCCCAACAACAGAATTGATGACGATAATAACGGATATGTTGACGATGTCAGAGGATGGGATTTTGCATATAATGACAGAAAACCATATGACGGTTTCGGGCACGGTACCAACATAGCAACTGTGATCGGCGCTGATCTTAATAATACAATTGGATTTGCAGGTATAGACGGTAAATGCAAATTGATGAATGTTAAAAATCTGAATGATAATAACAGCGGTGAATATAAATGGTGGGCAAAATCAATCAAGTATGCAGTGGATAATGGTGCAGACATCATTAATATGAGCGAAGGAGGAGATGATTATTCAAGAGTTCTGAATACTGCAGTTGACTATGCAAATGAGAACGGAATTCTTATTGTTGCCGCAATGATGAATAAAGGTGATGACAGGGATTATTATCCTGCAAGTCTTCAGGGTGTGTTTGCAGTTGGAGCAACTGATACAGATGACAGCAGATGCAAAAAATTCTCCTGGGGCGGAGGAAGCTGTTACGGTCCGCATATTTCAGTAGTAGCTCCGGGCAACAAGATCTACGGTCTTGATTATGAAAGCGATACCAATTATGATGTATACTGGAGCGGAACTTCCCAGTCAACAGCTATTGTAAGCGGCATTGCTTCTCTTTTACTGGCTCAGGATAAATCCAGAACAAGTGAGGAATTGAAAAAAATAATCAAATATTCTGCCAAAGATCTGACCGGCAACCCAAATGAAGATAAACCCGGCTGGGATAAATATTACGGGTTTGGAAGAGTTGATTGTTATGCAGCATTGACCTATGATTATGACGGAATAACTAAAGACGATAACCCGACAAATAAAAATAGTATTGACGGTAATAAGGATGATCTGAAAAAAGAAAAATCTTCAACTAAAGAAAAACTGGAAAAAGATCTTCAGGATGATCTGAAGGATAATGATAAGCCGTCTAAAGCGAAAACAGATTCGAAACCGGCAAAGCCTGAATAGCGGGTATTGGGTATTGAGTATTGGGTATTGAGTATTAGGTATTAGGTATTAAGTATTAGGTATGCAGATTTTAATTTTTTACTTTTTCCGCCACCGCGGATTTTAACTTTCAACTTTCAACTTTTAACTTTTAACTTTAAACTTTTAACTTTCAACTTTCAACTTTGAACATTGAACTATTAAAGAGTGAACTAATAAAAGATAACTGTTTAAGTGATTTAATATTCTTTGATGAGATCGGATCTACTAATGAATATGCAAAGAGACATGATCTTCCCGACAACACTCTTCTTATTACAGACAGGCAAACCAGAGGATCAGGCAGATTCAGCCGCTTCTGGGAATCCACTCCCGGAAAAGATCTCACATTTACACTTGTGAAAAAGTTCAGGATCGGAATTGATGATATTTATCTCATAAATTTTTATACCTCCTATATTATTTTTAATTCAATAAAAAATATCTGCTCAGGTAAATCGACTGAAAATCTTTTTCTGAAATGGCCGAATGATATTTTGTTTAATGGTAAAAAAATTTCAGGCATACTTACCGATGTACAGGATCTCAGATCTGAAACCAAGAATTTCATTATAGGTGCAGGCATAAACGTTAACTGTGACGAATTCAGTGACGGAATAAAAAACAAAGCCACTTCTATTTTAAAAGAGTCAGGCATTGAAATGGACAATACAACACTGCTTAAGAATATCATTCTGGATTTTTATTAAAATCTGGATTTTGTAACGGATGGAAAAAAGCTTATGTCCTTATGGAAAAGTAATACAAATATCATAGGTAAAGAGATCAGTTTCAGAAAATTCAATGATGAGGAAGGAAAACGCTATACAGTTGCAAATATAGATTCTGACGGGGGACTGATAGTTGTCGATAAAAAAAACAACAGAAAGAAATTCAATTCGGGCGAGATAAGTATAGGATACGAAAATCAGGAAGTATAAAAAAATATTTATTGTTATTTGGAAATGATTCATTTTGATTTCTGAATGACCAATTTTCTGTTAACAGAGAATAGTTTTTTTTTATTGCGGTATGACGATAATTAACAATAAATCAGCTTTATATCTTAAGCAGGCAGGTAATATATATTTAAATGAATTTCCGGAAGCGCGATTAATTTCAATTCAATAGCTCTAAATAATATCCTTAACCGGATTTATTGCAAACATGAAAAAGTATTGCAGATATT